>JAKSAU010000685.1 GCA_022361535.1 Desulfobacterales bacterium | reverse complement strand
GTGGCCGTCGGTGCCGGTGTTGTTTTGTTAGCCCCGGTTGTTCTCCCTATTGTCGGCAGCATCGCCAAACCCCTGATCAAAGGCGTTGTCAAGGGAGCCCTTGTAACCTATGAAGGTGCCAAAGTTGCTGTTGCCGAGTGCAAAGAGACCCTGGAAGACATCACCGCAGAGGCCAAGGCTGAAATTGCCGATGATGCTGCCGCGGAAAAGTAACCCATAGACTTACGGGCAGCACAATGACGGTTAAAGCAACCCTGGTTCACCAGATGGACGGACGTCTCCGGTTCCGGTTCAAAGGGATATTAAAGGACCGGTCCGGCTTTTTTGAGCGCCTGGTCAAGCAGTTGAACGACGCGTTCGCCTATGCGACCATCCGTGTCAATCCCGTCACCGGCAGCCTGGTTCTCCAGGATCCCCGGGTGGATCTGGATGCCGTTGTCGGTTTTGCCCGGGATACACAACTCTTTGAACTGGTAAGACAGGCCCCGTCCACCGGCTACCCGGTGACGTGTTATCCGGTGACTTACAACCCGGTGGTATACCACGCCAGGCGGTATGTCAAAAGCCTGGAGAACGGCATTCATCGGCTCACCGGTGGCCGGCTGGATATGGGCAGTTCGGTTTTTCTGACCCTGCTCATCCACGCCATGCGGGAAATTGCAAAGGGCAACCTCAAAACACCGTCCTGGTTTACGGCGCTCTGGATTGCTTCCAACATTTACATGAAAGATTTTAACGGAACAGGTGAGGGGCATGACGATTTCGGCTGATCGCCGGCCCTCTGTATAATAAGGAAAAAAACATGAATACCGTACGACCCGTCCATACCCAGGTAGCAGGCAGGGCGCGATACCGTATCCGCGGGCTGAAAGGGTCAGACAGTCTCAAGGCTGCACTGGAGGTGCGCCTGACTGGCCATCCATCCGTTGTCCGCCTGTCGGCAAGCCGGGTCACCGGCCGGATGCTGATTGAATACGACAAGGCGGCACAACCCGGCGACATCGAAGCGGCCATCCGGCAGGCAGTAGATGCCGGCCCCGGATTCCCCTCCGGGCCGGAGGGTTTGGCTGCGATTGATTCCG
>JAKSAU010000760.1 GCA_022361535.1 Desulfobacterales bacterium | reverse complement strand
GCGCGTTGTAAATGGGTGCTGAATCTTCTGCGGGGAAGCATTGGACGTAATGCCTGCGAGGGTTGGGGAGATGCCCGGTCGGCCATCGCCAGGGCGAGACCGCGCCCTGGCGGTGAATGGAAAGGTTCATCGATACCCTTTTAGCGTTTTCATAGTTGCATGATCGTTTGCAGTTCCGCGCTGCTCACGACATGGCAATAGATCATATTGATGATTTCGAGTTCGTGTCGGTGTAACTCGTCGGTGCCGGCGGCACAACAGTCCTCGACAACCACAACGTTGAAGCTTTCGTCGGCCAGGCTGCGCACGGTCGACGATACGCATTGGTCGGTATAGATGCCGGTGACGACGACATTGCGTATGCCCATATTGTTCAGTATCAAACGCAGGTTGGTGCCGGTCAGCGCGCTGTCTGTCGTCTTGGTTACGACGATCTCGCCAGGTGCAGGTGCGACCTCCGAAACGATCTGCGATTCCGCGCTATTGGTCGGCATCAGCAGGTTGTTCCAACCCGGCATCTTCTGACTCAGCGAACGGTCTCGGCCGTCTTCCAACAGGCAGGCGATACGGGCATGGAGGACGTCGATCCCTTTGTTTCGAAAACGGTCCTGCAGTTCGCGTAGGTTCGGGATGACGACATTGTGCATCCGTTCGTAGAAGGGCGCCCAGCGCGTCTGTTCCTCGGTCGTATCCTTCGGTGCCAGGCCATAGTGCTGTACGTCGATGCACAGCAACGCGGTCTCGGCATACGGCAGCGACAGGTCTTCCGGTTCCGGGGCGTCCTGGTAATAGAAGGAACGGTGGGCGGTCTTCCAGTTCATTGCGGCGGTCTCCATGTTTCGGGTGTCTGATCTCTGGCGTGGATCGAGAGTATGTCTTGGGACTTGGGTTCTGCCAGTATTTTTCGTGACGTTGCGGTCTTTAAAAGTGTTTGGTCGGCGATGAAAAGCTTTTTCCATCAATCGTTTAATCGGTTTCGTGGTTTTTGCTCTGCGCCTTGAT
>JAKSAU010000120.1 GCA_022361535.1 Desulfobacterales bacterium | reverse complement strand
CGCTGATTGCCCTGGGAATCCATGACAAAAGGTGCGCCGTAACCGGGAACGAATACAAAGTCATCTTCACCGATTTCGACACTTTTTTCAGGATTTCTGGCATGAACGGTAAAGCGTTTAGGCGCTGTTTCAAGGGCTTTTTGGATCTGCGCTTCTTCAAAAAATACTGTGGACCCGTCCACCCTGAATCCGTTGGATTTAAAAATTTCCAATCCTTCTTCATCGTTGAAAGCAACACCTGTGGTTTTTAGAAGATCCATGGCAGCATCATGGATTTTTTCCATCTGCGCACGGCTTAGTTCCTGCATGCGGTCATACATTGTTTTATCTCCTTTTTAATAAGGGTGATACCCGGAAGGGATGTCCTATCCGGGGTGGGTCTATTAAAGGTTGTTCTCTTTTTTATATTTGTTCAGCCCTTTAAAGGTTCCGTAAAGCACCATGATCAATAGGAACATTAAGGGAAAGGCTGTGGCAATGGATGCGGTCTGGATGGCTTTAAGGCTGCCTCCGCCGGCAAGTACTGCTGCTACAGCGCCCAAAGCAATACCCCAGAAAGCACGCAGGTTGCGTCCTGGGTTTTCATGGCCGGAAACAAACATGGCCAGTGATATGGCGGCAGAATTGGCACTGGTCAAAAAGAAGGTGCCGATAAGAAAGATCAGGGCCACAGCCAAGATACCAGTCATAGGTAGGTTCTGAGCAATGGCAAAAATGGCACTTTCCACACCGTGTTCGTTTAATGTTTTTGTTACATCGTAATGGATGCCTGCACCGCCGACTACTCCGTACCACAGGAAATTACCCAGTGTGGGGAGGATCAGGGTTGCTGCAACAGTTTCGCGGATGGTGCGGCCTCTTGAGATCCGGGCGATAAACATGGCAACAAAAGGTGCCCAGCTCATCCACCATGCCCAGTAAAATACTGTCCATGATCCGATCCAGTTTCCTTCATATCCCGGTCCTGTGAACAGGCTCATGGGGATAAAGTGCAGCAGATACTGGCCCATAGAGTTAGTGGTCAGGTTGATCAAAAAGATGGTCGGCCCAAAAACCAGGACAAAGAACCATACCGCAACAAATACCCACATGTTGACATCGCCGATGAATTTCACGCCTTTTTCAATACCCGTGTACACAGATACAGTAAAAATGGCTGTAAGCACACCGATGATCATGTAGGTTGAGCTGTCGCCAAGGGCAAGACCATATTGGTATTTAAGGCCGGCAGACAGCTGCAGTGCCACAAACCCTGTGGTGGTGGCAAGGCCGCCTAATGTGGCGAATACGGCAAAGATATCCAAAACTTTTCCCCAAGTCCCGTGGATTTTGTCACCGATCACATAGTAGAAAGCAGAGGAGAACTTCAAGGGCAGGTTCTGTGTAAAGCAGGCATGGGCAAGGGCGATGGTGAGCATGGCATATATGGACCAAGCACTCAACCCCCAGTGGAAAAAGGAGTAGGTCATGGCATTGGCACCAGTGACCGGGGTATTAGGCTCCCCGCCAAAGTAAGGCGGCGGGCTCATATAATGGTAAGCGGGTTCAGCAGGACCCCAGAATACAATACCTGCGGCAATGGCTGAGCCAAACAACATGGCAAACCACGAGAAATTTGAAAATTCAGGCTTGTCTTGGGGCAGGCCAAGTTTCATGCTTCCGTATTTGTTGCCCATTAACACAAAGCAGCCGGCAACCAGCATGAATACGGTGAGTAAATATAGCCAGGCCCATTTTGTTGTGGTCCAGCTGAATACTGCATTAATAACGTTGGTCATGTTTTCCGGGAAGATCACGGACCAGAGGATAAAGGCGATGGTCACTGAGGCAGAGACCCAGAAAACAAGTGGGTCAAAGGGTTTAGCGGGGGTGGTTTGGTTCAATGGTTTAACTCCTGTACTATTATCTTTTATGCGACCGGACAACGTGACACAGTCCGGAGTTTTCTAATAGTTTGCAGGTTGCATACCAAGTGCAAGTATGAAATTTGGTTTTAATATATCTATTTGATATCAAAGAGGTATTTGAGTTTTGTTGGTTTCCTGTGAATCTGTTTGAAAACAAAGGTGAAAAAATATTGTCACTTTGAAAAGGAATGGCGGTGAAAAAATTTTTTCTATAGAAAAAAAATTGACAGTTGAGATAGTCGTCAGATCAGGATGTAGATCCGTTCATAAAATCAATGCGCTGAAGTTTGTATTTTTTAATTTTATAGTGGAGTAGTTGACGCGAAATGCCAAGGATTTTAGCTGCCTGGGTAACATTGCCTGAGGCCCTGGTGAGTGCCGTCTTGACAGCTGCTTCTTCCCTTTGTTTCTGTGTTTGTACAAAGTTTCCCGGTTCCGGAACCGGGCTTTCATAAGGGGAAGAGACGGGTTCATTGACTGCGTTATCAAACTGAACGATCCCAGGATCCTCGCAGGTCTGGTCTGATCGTTCCAGGCAGTCCAGGCCCGGACCAAAATGCTGCAGCCCAATCGTCTCTTCCTGGCCTGCCATGTTCATGGCCCCTTCTACAAGATGTTCAAGTTCCCGGATGTTGCCAGGCCAGTGATATGCATTGAACAGATCCATGACCTCGCTGGATATGGCTTTTACATTTGTACCGAGCCTGGGGTTGTACTTCTCAATAAAATGGTGGATCAATTCAGACATGCTGTCCAAACGCTGACTTAAGGGGGGCAGTTTAACCATGACGACACCGAGTCGGTAAAAAAGATCAGTTCGAAGCTGTTTGTCTCGAATGGCGTTTCTGGGATCCTGGTTAACTGATGAGATGATTTTCACATCCACCCGGGTTTCTTTTACCGAGCCCACTCTTCTGACCTTTTTTTCCTGGAGTGTGCGCAGCAGTTTGGCCTGAAGCTCCACGGGCATGGCTAAAAGTTCGTCCAAGAATAAAGTGGACCCATGGGCAATTTCAAACAGGCCCGGTTTATCAAGGGCGCCTGTAAATGCACCACGGCTGGTGCCAAAGAGCATACCTTCCAGAAGATCATGGGGAATGGCAGCACAATTGACTGCCACAAATTTGTTTTTTTGTCTTGGGCTGTGGTTGTGAATCGCCTGGGCAAACAGCTCTTTGCCCGTACCGGTTTCTCCCTGGATCATGATCGGGGAGGTTGAATCTGCAGCTTTTCGTGCAATGGCTATGACCTGCCTGAAACTGTGGCTGGACCCGATAAGATTGTGAAATGTGAACTGGGTGCCGTTGCCGCGATCCGTATGAAAGGGTTCCCTGGAAGGCATGGGTGTTGATCTTCTCAGCAGTTCATAATCTTTTACAAAACAGATGGCACCGTTAACCTGGCCTTTTGAATACAATGGGTATGATGAGGTTATTGTGTTAACAACTTTTCCAGCCGCAGTCCTGTAAAAGAACGTTTTATTTTTTATGGAAGCATTGTGGATGATACATTGCATGACCAATGAAGTCCGGTTATTCAGCTCATAAATGTCAGTGACTTTCAAGCCTATGGCTTTTTGAGCAGGGATACTGTCAATCTTCGACTGGGCCTGATTGTAAAACAGGATGGTGCCTTCAAGATCAGAGATAATAACCCCGTCATCCAGACGGTCCAGTACAGAAATAAAATCAATACCATCCATGTCTAACATTGGAAATGAGGTTGATTGATTATCAACGGCCATGGCTGTATCCTTGTATTCAGGGGTGGCGTGCTCTTTCTAATCCGTGGCGGATCATAGCATAAGAAAAAAGGAAGATCAAAATGCTCTTCAGCAAACTCTGACATTAAATATGTCCAAAGCGGATTAAATAATTACAAAAATATTCATCGATAAGAATAACATAGATGCTCCGGGTTTGAAGCAATCAATTCATGGCTTTTTCTATGTTTATCATATATAAGCCCAGGATGATGAAAACTGAATATGCTTTGGGATTATTAACAGTTCTGTTCTGGTCAACGTCTGCGACGGCTTTTAAAATAACGCTTCAATACCTTGATGTTCTCCAACTCTTACTTTATTCGATAGTAACAGCTGTCGTGGTTTTAGGGGGCTATTTAATCATAACCAAGAAATTCCAAACTGTGTTAAAACTCAAAGCAAAAGAATACGTTTTTTATCTGGTTTTAGGGTTTTTAAATCCGTTTGTGTATTATTGGATGGCAATCAAGGCATATGACTTGTTACCTGCCCAGATTGTCCAGCCGATAAATTATACCTGGGTGATTACCCTTTCATTGTTGTCAATTCCATTGTTAAAGCAGTCTTTTTCAAAGATGCAAACTTTAGCCACACTGGTTTGCTATTCAGGTGTGGTTGTTCTTTCCTATCGGGATAGTTCGGCATTTGGATCAGAAATAAGTTATTTCGGGGTGTTTCTGGCAATTTCCTGCACAATAATTTGGGCACTTTACTGGATCTATAATGTACGTTCAAAACAGGATCCCATTGTTGCCATCTTCCTGAATTTTTTATTCAGCATCCCGTTCATTGCTATCGCATGTGCCGTGTTTTCATCTTTTGAAGCGATACCGATGAAAGGCGTTTATGGTGCACTCTGGATCGGATGTTTTGAATTTGGTTTTGCATTCATCACCTGGATATCAGCGTTAAAGTTAGCTAAAAATACAAACCATGTAACAAATCTCATTTTCCTGACGCCATTTATTTCTTTAATTTTCATCCATACGATTCTTGGCGAACAAATTCATGCGCAAACCTATGCTGGCCTTGTTTTGATTATCGCAGGGATTATAATTCAAAAATACAACGAATTAAAAATAACAAATATTTAGTATAATCTAGACAAGAAATTGCCAAGCTTTATGTCTGTTCTTGGCCGTTTTTCGTTAAAGTTCCTTTGTCGCAATCTGTATAAAACAGTTAATCATTGACATTAAAAAACCCAACTTGATAAGGTTTATCCAACTGATTTCACAATGCATACTAAAGCTGAGCAGATATAGCCTAGTTCCTATTCAATTTATGCGATTTACCTAAGACGTATCAGGAGCAGAAAATGATAAAATGGAACCTGAAAGGATTAAACATTGCTATCATGGGCGGCAGCTATCCCTGCAAGGATATCTTAAACCTTCTTCTCGATGACAGCTTGAAAGATCTTGACTGCACTGTTTTAGGCGTTGCAGATACCTTTTCCAAGGCAGAAGGGATTGAGTACGCAAAAAAAAGGAAGCTGTTTACTACCAGGGATTACAATAAAATCTACAAATTGGAGCATCTTGATCTAATTCTAAAGATATGCCTGGACGATTGTGTTTTTGACGTTACTCAATACACTCGCACTCTTAAAACCAGGCTTTTGAATATAGACCATTACAATGCGCTGTCCCTGGTTAACTACCTTAAAGTTGAAAAAGAAAAGAGAAAGATTAAAGAAAAAATCAGGACCAATAAATTAAACAATGAAACTTTGGAAAAGTTGATTGACCAGTTTTCAGACAATATCACCGACTCTGTTGAAGAATGGGTACAGTATTTCGAAAATGAAAATCGCAATCATATCGCAACTGAGAAAGAGTTGAATCAAATTATCCATGGATCAATGATCCCCACCTTTATTATAAATAATGAACATATTACGACCCATTGGAACAAAGCCTGTGAAGAACTAACCGGGTTCGAGTCCTATCAAATTGTTGGGACTGACAGGCAATGGTCGCCCTTCAGAGAATCAAAACGGCCCACCATGGCGGATGTGATCGTTTCCGCCTTGAACGAGAAACAAATTGAATCCTATTATGGAGACAGCTGGAAGAAATCTGCCCTTATCCCGGAGGCCTATGAAGCAGAAGAGTTTTTTCCTCACCTGGGTGAAAACGGAAAATGGATACATTTTCTAGCAGCCCCTATCAAATCAGATGACGGGAAAATCGTAGGGGCCATTGAGACGCTTCAGGACAGTACCAAGGAAAAAGCAGCCCAGGCAAAGCTGGTGGCTCAGCATAAAACACTTATCCATATGCACGATCAGTACAAAATTCTTTTTAACAACAATCCTAACCCTATTTTTATGGTTGACAGCATTACCCTTGAAATTATTGATACAAACAACAGCGTTGAAGAGGATTATGGTTACTCAAGGGAGTCGCTTATCGGCAGGCCGTTTTTTGAGGTCATCAATGATTTGGCCATTGATCATTCCTATACACCGGAAATGGTGGCTCTTTTTAAGCAGCAGACAAAAAAAGATATCAAAACAGAAAGTCTGCCATGGAAAGAACTGACCTTTCAAAAAAAAGACGGCGGCCATGTTCCGGTAAGATATTCAACCAGTTTTTTGCACAAAAAAGGTAAGCTTGTAGGCTGTGCATTCTTTTTTCACAATTTGACCGAGATCAAAAAGCTTGAAAAAGAACTTGTCCAGTCAGAAAGGCTTGCAGCTATAGGCCAGACCATCAGCGGGCTCGCCCACCACATTAAAAATATTTTGATCGGGCTTAAAGGGGGCAGCTATGTGATGGACGTAGGGCTGAAAAATGAAAACCCAGCCAAATTAAAAGATGGCTGGCAAACCATAAAAAACAACATTAACAGGACATCAAACCTTGTTCAGGATCTTTTGACCTACTCGAAGGAAAGAAAGCCTGAGTATAAAGCCTGCCGGCCTAACGAAATTGTGGAAGATGTCGTTAATCTTATAAAAGGCCACGCCAAAAAACAAAATATCGAGATTGTAAAAGAACTTGATCCCAATATCGGCGAGCTAACCATGGACCCGCAAACCATACACCGGACCCTGTTGAACTTGGTCTCAAATTCAATAGATGCTTGCCTGGATGTGGAAGACATAACGCGTGCTTTGACAATTCATTTGATAACAAAGTTGCAAGATAACAGCCAAATCAGTTTTGAGGTAAAAGATAATGGTATTGGTATGAGCAAAGAGCAAAAAGAAAAAGTGTTTGCTCCTTTTTATAGTACCAAAGGCGGCAAAGGAACCGGCATAGGAATGATGGTAACCGCCAAGCTCGTTGAAGAATATAAAGGTACCATTGATGTAGAGTCCGAGCAAGGAAAGGGAACCAGCTTCATTATCACCTTGCCTTACCAGACCGCAAATAAGGATGCAGGCATAGATTTAAACTAAAGGGTAATTAATTTTGTCCTGCCTTATGCGAAATCAGGACTGGTCATAAATTCTACCATCTACCCTATATCGTTAAGCCACAAACCGGTTTACCGTTCTACCTTAAGTCAGCACATCTCTTAACGCCACGTTAGTTCTAAGTGCCCAAATGGCAAGACCTTCTTTTGAGGATACTGCCGATAATTAATCGGGCCGCATTATAAAGGAATATATTTTTGAGAATCCCTGTAAAATCACCTGATCGGATCTTGGCCGTAGGATTAATGTATTCCCGGAATTATTTACATTTGGGTAAAGGATGCTTAAATTTTAGTATTATTTAAAAGCTGAACTTCATTTGCCCCATAAATGCTTCCAATGGCAATAACGGTATTCAAAAAAGAGGTATCCTATGAGTTATCGAATTGGAATCGTAAAGGAAACAGAACCCGGCGGATACGCACAGGTGGAAACAGAGCGTAAAACCGTCTGCGGAGAGTGTGAACATAAGAAGATTGTATGTTACGGCTGTCTGCTAAATCCTAAAATTGTTGGCAGGGTTGCCAATCCCATAGGTGCAAGCAAAGGGGATGTGGTAAAGGTTTATATGTCTTCTAAAAAGTTGTTTTTGGCAGCAGGCCTCTTCTATCTTGTGCCCATATTTGCCCTGGTATTTGGAGCTTTTGCAGGGTTGCAGTTTTCAAGTGCGTTTAATGTCTCAGAAAACGCCTTAACCTTGGGATTTGGAATTGCAGGATTCTTGGTAAGCGTCTTTTTTGTAACCATCTTCGGCCGCACGAAAATTTTGACTCGATTGTTTCAACCTGCCATTATTGAAATTACACTATCAAAAGAGTCGTCCGGATGATAGTTAACCCAGTCCACATGGTTGTTTTTGAATAACAGGGCTTGTTTGATTTTTATTATTAAAAGTCTTGAAAAATAGCATGGTTTACGGGTAGCGGTTTAATCACAATATTGCCCGATCAATTTAAATAGTGTACTGTTAATTAAATCTTGAAAAACGGCTATTCATAACAGGTTCTTATCTATTCCGAATAACTTGAAGTAATCAAATATATCTAAACGTAGTCTTACATTAATTTATACTTCCTTTTTGAAGAATCAAGGAAACCGATTGCGACATGTGT
>JAKSAU010001091.1 GCA_022361535.1 Desulfobacterales bacterium | reverse complement strand
TATGCAGATGCCCTGACCTGCGCGGACAATACCGTGACCTTTAAATGGGTGGTAAAATCCATCGCAAAAAAACACGGACTCCACGCCACCTTCATGCCGAAACCGATTTTCGGCATCAACGGCTCCGGCATGCACACCAACCAGTCTCTGTTCAACCTTGACGGGACCAATGCCTTCGCAGACGAGAGCGACGAACTTAAATTGAGCAAAGTGGCCTATCAGTACATTGCCGGGATCATGAAAAATGCCAAGGGCTTTGCCGCGGTAACCAACCCACTGGTCAACTCCTACAAACGGCTGGTTCCCGGATATGAAGCCCCGGTTTACGTGGCCTGGTCCGCATCCAACCGGAGCGCCCTGTGCCGGATCCCGGCTTCCCGGGGCATCGGAACCCGGGTCGAAGTCCGCTGTCCGGACCCGACCTGCAACCCCTACCTGGCCTTTGCCATGATGCTTGCCTCCGGTCTTGACGGAATCAAAAATGATCTGCCCAAGCCCAAATCCACCGACATCAATATTTTCGCCATGACCCCGGCCCAAAAGGAAGAGGCCGGCATCACCTCCTTACCGGCCTCTCTTCGGGATGCCCTGGATTGCCTGATTGAAAATCCCCTGGCCAAGGAAACCCTGGGTGAGCATATTTTTGAAAAATACGTCATCAACAAGGAAAAAGAGTGGGATAATTTCAGGACAGCCGTTACCGAATGGGAAATTGACAGCTACCTGGATATCTATTAAGCACGCTTCGGATTAGACCTGGTCTGAATGGGAATCCCCCTCAAGCCTGAGACTTGAGGGGGATTCCCTTTGATGTCTGTTTCTTCCAGACCAGCCCTTAACACGAACCATCGACTGCCCGGATCAGCTCTTCAACAGGCGGATGCTCCCCTGCCTTCCCGCCGGCAAAATAGTACCCGACGGCTTCCGAAGAATCGATGACAGCCGCACCGCCCAGCGCAGGGTGCTGCCATGAATGCCTCCCTGACGATATCCGCCTTTATAGGCAGCAGCGGCCCGGAATACCGTTTTTATGCTTATCAAACCGGTCAGACCCTTTGAAACCCCCAACAGGTTGGATGTCTTTCGATTCGGATCGGTAGAAAGTTTTCCCTCATATCCTGTAACCGTTCTGTTCATTGCTCACAAAAAGTTCACCCAAATTTTTTACGGAGATATGACTCATCTGCTGAATGTCCTTTCCGACGTTTGATAGCGCTGTTTTTGGCGTCAGCCCCCGACATTTCCGGGTTCAAGATCCCGCCAGGCCCTGTCGACGCTGCTGCCAA
Organism: Desulfobacterales bacterium; assembly: GCA_022361535.1. The sequence continues at coordinate 79 of JAKSAU010001091.1, read as the reverse complement.
CCGTTCCGAAAAGATCGTCCAGTTCGTTCCGTATGGGAGACCAGTCCGAAGGGCACTCATTTTCCAACTGATCCACCCG
>JAKSAU010000003.1 GCA_022361535.1 Desulfobacterales bacterium | reverse complement strand
TATGCAAAGTTTGGCGGCCTGCCCATGCTTGAGCCGTCGTCTGTGGCCGAAGCCAAAGACATGATCAAAGAGGCATTTGAATTGTCCGAGCAGTTAAAGCAACCGGTGCTCATGCGTACCACCACCCGTATCAACCATTCTAATGCTTTTGTGACGTTCGGTGACATGAAGGAACGAAACACAAAAGGGCGCTTTGAACGTGATCCTTTCCGTTGCGTTACGGTTCCTGCTGTATCCAGGGGGCTTCATGTCAAACTTTTAGAACGGCTGGACCAGGCAAAAGGCTTGGCCGAAGAGTCCGGATATAACTTTATTCAGGGAGAAGGACCTTTGGGCATCATCTCTAACGGCGTCAGCTTCCACTATGCTGAAGATGCGGTCAGCGACCTTGGCATCCAGGATAAAGCCAAGATCCTCAGGCTTGGATTTTCAAATCCCATGCCCAGCACCATGATAAAAGACTTTCTCAAAGGATGCGAAAAGGTATTAGTAATAGAAGAGGGCGAGCCGTTCATGGAAGAAGTGGTCAAATCCTATGCCCAGGAAGAAGGGATTGTTATCCCCATTCGTGGCAAGGCAGAGGATTTGTTCTCAAGGCTTTCAGAGTATGATCCGGCAATGGTCCGGGAGAAAGTGGCATCCTTTTTTGAGCTTGATTACACACCTGCACCGAAACTTGATGTGTCTGATGTGCCTGAAATTGCAAACCGTCCGCCCAACCTTTGTTCTGGATGTTCCCACAGGGCAACCTTTTATGCCGTACAAAAAGCGGCCGAGGGCATGGATGTTATCTGCCCCAATGATATCGGATGCTATACCTTAGGATTCATGCCGCCGCTTTCCACAGGTGATTTTGTTATCTGCATGGGATCTTCCGTAAGCTCTGCCTGCGGATTTGGTCAGGCAACAGACCAAAAAGTTATTTCCTTTATCGGGGATTCCACCTTTTTCCATTCAGGTATCACAGGTCTTGTCAATGCCGTGTTCAACCGCCACAATTTCACACTGGTCATCCTTGAAAATGATATCACGGCCATGACCGGTCACCAGCCCCATCCTGGTGTGGAGATGGAACGCTTGGGTCTTTCCGGGTACGGCAGGGTTAATATTGAGGAACTGGTCCGGGCCCTTGGGGTAGAACACGTTTCTGTGATCAAACCGTTTAAGGTCAGAAAGAGTGTTGAGATCATTAAAGAAGCCCTTGAGTTCAAGGGGGTTTCAGTTGTTATTGCCCAGGAACCCTGTATCCTGTTTGCAAAGAGCATTAAATTGAAAAAGGCCAGACCCTTTGAGGTCACATCAAAATGTACTGATCATAAAGAGTGCATCAACGGTATTGCCTGTCCCTCGTTTTACATTGAAGAAGGCAGGGTAAAGATCGATGCCGATACTTGTGTGGGCTGTGCGCTGTGTGCCCAGATCTGTCCTGATAATGCCATCCGGCCCTTGAAGAAATAAGAGATAAAGGAAGATAAGATATGGAAACAACAAGACTGATTATCGTAGCTGTTGGTGGACAGGGCAATCTTCTGGCATCCAAGGTTCTGGGAGAAGCCGCCCTTATCGAAGGGGTCCAGGTAAGAATGAGCGAAATTCACGGCATGGCCCAACGTGGTGGTGTAGTGGAGTCGGCAATTGTATTCGGTGACGCCAGGTCTTCTATTATTTCCGACGGCGAGGCAGACATCCTTTTGGGCTTTGAACCGGCTGAAACCCTTAGGGCAATCGGCCGTTGTTCTGCAGATACCAAAGTGATTACCAATACAGCAACTCTGCCGCCTTTTACAGTAGGAATCGGAAAAGGCCCTTATCCTGAGGTGGATGAGATTAAACGGGTGCTCAAAGAAAAGACCGCAGGGCTTGTGGCCATAGATGCCATGGCGTTGGCAAAAGAAGCTGGCAGTCCCATGAGTGTCAACATTGTTCTGTTGGGCGCACTTATCCAGACCGATACATTGGGCTTTTCAAAAGAGAGTGTGATTGAGGCAATTAAACGCAGGACCAAACCAGCATTTCTGGATATGAATCTTAAAGCGTTTGAGTTGGGATACGAAGCTGCAGCCCAAGGCGTTGTCTAACACTTGAATGAGTATTCACCCATCTACTTCGTAGTTTCGAAAGTCTGAGATCCTCACGTACTGCAGTACGCTCCGGTCTCAGACTTTCTTACGCCTTGTATATGGGCAAATCTTCATCCAAGTGGATGGTCTTTTCAATAGTTTGGGAGTGAAGATATGAGCAATGTTACATCCCCTAAAATCCATGTGATCAACGGTCCGAACCTGAATATGCTTGGCAAAAGAGAGCCTGAAGTCTACGGCAGTCTGAGTTTGGATGACATCAACCAGGGGCTTGAGGTTCTGGCTGATGAACTTGGCCTTTCCCTTTCATTTTTCCAGTCCAATCATGAAGGGGAACTGCTTGATCACATTCATACAATATTTGAGCAGGACCCAGCCGGTGTGATCATCAATCCCGGTGCCTTCACCCACACATCAGTGGCTTTGCGCGACGCCCTGCTTTTACTTTCCTGCCCCATTGTAGAAGTGCATCTGTCAAATATCCACAAGCGGGAAACCTTTCGTCATAAATCTATGATTGCAGATATTGCCACTGGCCAGATGACAGGGTTCGGGCATTTTGGCTATCATATGGCCTTGAATTTTATACATCATAAGATTTTGGGATAATCCAATGGCCGGGCGCTTGATTCTTTGTGCCACCGAAATGGAAATGAGACCATTCCTGTCTCGGTTTCCTAATGTTGAAAAGCAGAAAATGAGATCCGGGAGTATTCTGTTCCAGCCTGCCGAGAACCCGGAGTCTTGCCCTGAAGCAAACTGGTCTTGCTTGATAACAGGCCCGGGTGTATTTAATACCGCCATGGGGCTGTCCGCCTTTTTAGAAACCCGTGCACCGGATGTTATTCTCAATACCGGTATTGCAGGGGCTTATGCCGGATCAGGTCTGGTAGTAGGTGATATTGCCGTAGCCATACAAGAGAAGTATCTTCACACCGGGGTTGGCAATGAAAGCACAAAACTTGTCCCCCTTCCATTTAATTTGATCCCAGGTGTTAGCGGTACCAAAGAAGGGTGCTATAATCTTGATTCTGAAATGGTAGAGGCTTGGTTTACATATTTTAAAGAAAAACTGGACTCGGAAAAAATAGGCCTTTCCAAAGGGCCTTTTCTAACGGTTTCCGCAATTTCACAAGGACTTGAATATGCAGATGTGCTTTGGAACCGTTTTTCTCCTGTAATGGAATCCATGGAAGGTGCTGCTGCCGCCCATACGGCTGAGTCTTACGGGGTGCCTTTCCTTGAGATCAGGGCCGCATCAAACCTGGCAGGAGAACGGGACAAGGAAAAATGGAATTTTGATCTTGCTTTGGATCGAGTCTCCATGATTTGCGAACATTTTGTCTGCTGATTTTTATATTCTATCCATTTGCTAATCGGTTATGTATTCCGTTTTTTTTAAGTGGAATGACGCATGTGAAGGCACTTGCCAGATAGCGGCTCGTTTGTCCCGAAAACGGCTGCCGTATTTTTTGAAAAAATCGCCTGATGCCTTTTTCCGGAAAAAAACGAGCCTAAGTGCAAAATTAAAGATGGTTAGATTAGAGGGGATGCGATTTTTGGATAAATGAGTGGTCAAAGAGTTAAAATGATGCTATCCGAAATGGGGCAGATAATAATAGAATAAACCTTCTTGGGGAGATGTATGGTCCTGCAACAATCTGACAAGCAAAGGCTTTTAGATTTTCTTGAGGAAATAAAAGGCAATACCAATGGATTTTTGGGCTATCCTGTGTCAAAGGATTTTGATTACAAGGAATTGCTTGAGTTCTTAGACTACCCATTGAACAACCTTGGTGATCCTTTTGTGGAAAGCACCTGGAAAGTAGACAGTCGAAAATTTGAACAGGAAGTGGTAACATTTGCAGCCAAGCTTTTCAGGGCGCAGGAAGATGACTTCTGGGGATATGTGACCAATGGCGGCAGTGAAGGCAACCTTTACGGTCTATATTTAGCAAGGGAGCTTTATCCTAAGGGAATCGTCTACTTTTCAAAAGAAACCCATTACAGTGTAAGCAAGAACCTTCACCTCTTGAACATGCGTCATATCATGATCCGTTCCCAGGAGAACGGGGAAATGGATTACAACGACCTGTACGAAACTGTCAATATCCACCGGGATAAACCTGCTATTGTATTTGCGAATATCGGGACGACCATGACCGAGGCAAAAGATGACCTCAACAAGATCAAGGGTGTACTTCAAGATTTGGTGATAACGGAATCCTACATCCATTCGGATGCAGCTCTATGCGGCGGGATTGCCCCGTTCCTGGATCCCCGGCCGGCGTTTGACTTTCAAGACGGGGCAGACAGTATCTCGGTATCCGGCCATAAGTCATTTGGTTCACCAATCCCTTGCGGTGTAGTGGTTGCCAGAAAAACAAACGTGTCACGGATCGCCAGATCAATCGCCTACATTGGATCCCTGGATACCACAATTACCGGATCACGCAACG
>JAKSAU010000037.1 GCA_022361535.1 Desulfobacterales bacterium | reverse complement strand
TGCCATTTAAATTCTCCTGTAAAAGTGTTTTTCGGCAAATAGAACCAGGGAACATCTGGATCATTCTGCCATGGGTCGATATGTCTTATTATCATCAGTTTATGGTCAACAAAAAGGCGGATTTTAGTTTTTATTCCGCCCGGAATCAATAAGTTTATTTTTTTTCCAGGTTTCATATAGGTGTTTATAAAGTTGGTTTCCCTATCAAAGAGTTTTCCGGATACTCTTACATGACGGTTTGCAAACCCGGGGGGCAACGAATAAGAAACCCAAACCATTTCATTTAAAGTATTTGGATTCATTATCCTGTCGGCAACAGACTCATTTACAATAAGATGGATAGGATCACCTTGAGTAACACGACTACCAAAGGATGGGGCTTGATCAAGGACAAGGCCCGGTAGTTTAAGGGAGTTGGTTTTAGATTTGATTTTTTCCAACAAAAGCCCTATTGCCTCGATTTGAGCGGCTGCCTGCTCCAAAGTAAGGTCTTTCAAATCAGGCATAGCTACTTCTAAGGCTTTAGGACCTTTGCTGACCAAAAGATCGCATGATGTATTTGCCGCAGCCAGTGTGTTAGGAAGAGGGTATTGGCCTATAATTGTATTCTTTGATGCACTTGGCCATGAAACATATATGATTTTTCCAGCCTTAAGTTCTTTTGCTTCTAAGTGCAGCAACCCTTGTTTGAGCATTACTCTTCTCAAGTCTGGTATCTTGCTTTCCTTAAACCCTTTTGACAGGTAGATAACTACGTCTCGCCCTTTTTTAATCGTAGTTCCCGGTTGGGGATCCTGAAATATTACACCGTATTTTGGAATGGTTTCGTGATACTGAGTGGCATGCAACTTGGGATTCAGTCCAAGCCGTGTCAGGGTTTCTAATACCTGAATAATATTTTTTCCTACAAGATCAGGCAAAATAATTTCTGGAGCACTCTTGGTAAAAAGAGTTACTCCAAGATATCCCGTAGCTCCGGCAATACAGAATGCACAAAAGAAAATGAGACTATATTTAAAAAGAGTTTTCATAGGTACTAAGCCCGTTTAATTCTTCTTAACCTGGCCACAAAAAAGCCGTCCATATTCGTATAATCAGGGTAGGTTGCTAACTGGAATTTGTCTGGTGTCTCCTTTGAAAACAAGGGTAAATGCTTCATAAATCCAAGTGGATCAGGTTCAAAATCTTTGCGTTTGTTTAAAAAATGAGAAATGACTTCTTGATTTTCTTCAGGCTCGCAGGAACACACAGCAAACACGATCACTCCCCCAGGTGTTACCAGATTTGCAGCACCATTTAAAATTTTTTTTTGAAGGGCTGCCATGCGAAGGATATCTTTTTTAGATCTTTTCCAGCGGGTATCAGGATTTCGGCGTATTACACCTAAACCTGTACAGGGTGCGTCTACAAGAACCCTGTCAAAATACCCTCCAAAATTGTCACGGCCTGCGCGGATCATATCAAAGGATGTTGTTTTAATAATAGTGATGCCAAGCCGTTTTGATTCAGGTTCTATACGATCAATTTTTTCAGAACCTATATCATTGGCAATAACCTCACCCTTGTTATCCATTGAAAGACCTATATGACACGTCTTGGTCCCCAATCCTGCACAAGCATCCAAAATACGTTCACCAGGTTTGGGAGAAAGGAGTTGGACTGCCAATTGGGCAGCTTCATCCTGGACCTGAAAATATCCGTCATCAAATCCAGGAAAATCAGGTACCGCTTTGCCCGATGTCAGAACATCTAAACCAACAAGGCTGAATTCACTTTTATTACAGCTAAGCCCATTGCTTTCAAACAGTTGAATCAATTCACCCCGGTTTGTTCTTAGCGAATTCACCCTCAGCGTAAGAGGGGGAATTTTAAGAACAGACTGACAAAGATTTTCAGTTTTATTTTTACCATACATGGCAACCCATCTTTTCCCAAGCCAGCTGGGAATTGAATATGCTGCAGATGTAAAAGCGGTAAAATTTCTTCGTGGTGGCAGGCTGATGTCTTTGTGGCTCTTGGCTGCCTTTCTAAGCACCGCATTGATAAACCCACTGGTTTTTTTGCCGGTTTTTATTTTGGCAAGCTCAATTATCGAATGGATGGCAGCGAAATCAGGTACTCGATCGAGAAATATGATCTGGAAAATCCCCATCCTCAAAAGAGTTTTAACCTTGCCTTCAAGTCGGTCAAAACTAATTTTCGAGCAGGCCTTAATAATATGGTCTATCTGTCCGCGGTGCCTAAATACCCCAAAAACGATAGCATTTGTTAGAGCCCGGTCTTTACGGCTAAGTTGATTTAAATCTTCTGAGGCGTCCTCAATGGCACGGTCTAAGGGCAGGGTAGTCTTTTGTCCGGATTCAAGCAGGTTAAAAGCAATGAGACGAGGATCGTTCTCCATCTTATTCAAACCTGGCAGGTAGGTTAATTTTGTTACCCCTTAAAAATGCATCTGAGTCAAGCCGTTTTCCTGAACTTCCCATTAACTCTTTGATAAGGACACAATTCTTTGCTGTAGCCACCTGGATTCCACCGCTATCACAGGAGAGTATTTCACCAGGTTCCGCCTGTTCGGATACCCTTGGTCCTGGTATTGCTTTAAAAATTTTCAGCCGCTTACCGGCTAAATTCGTAAAAGCGCCAGGCCATGGTGTCATTGCATTTATGTGAGCACAAACTTCTTTGTCGGTACGGTGCCAATCAATTAGGCCATCTGATTTTTTAAGCATGCTGACATAGGTGGCTTTAGCATCGTCTTGAGGCTGAGGTGTGAGTTCTCCAAGATTGATTTTGTTAATAGTCTCACAAATCAAATCACCGCCTATTTTAGCCAGGCGGTCATGTACATCTTGAGCAGTTTCATCAGGATCTATTGGAGTGTTGGACTTGAGAAGCATATCACCGGTGTCCATGCCTTTTGCCATTACCATAGTAGTGATGCCAGTTTCCTTGTCCATGTTCAGTACAGCAGCCTGAATAGGAGCAGCTCCCCTATATTTAGGCAAAAGGGAGGCGTGTATATTGATCGGATATATTTTTGGGATGTCCAAAATACTCTGGGATAAAATCTGACCAAAAGCTACAACTACAAAATAGTCAGGATCTAGCGCTGAAAGCCTTTGTATACCTTCTTGAGTATTCAGTTTCTCCGGTTGAAAGACGTCAAAACCCAAATCCAAAGCAGCCAGCTTCACAGGGGAGGGTGCAAGTTTCTTACCTCTGCCTTTTGGGCGGTCAGGCTGGGTTACAACCAATAAAATATCAAACCCCGGTTCGTTAGCCAGAGCCTTTAAGGCCGGCACTGAAAAGTCCGGGGTTCCCATGAAAATTATGCGGCTATTTTTCATTGTTCCTTTTTAAGTTGTTTTAAACGTTTTTTCTTATACATAGCCCGTTTGAGTGATGAAATGCGATCAATAAACAATATACCATCAAGATGATCTATTTCATGTTGCATAATCACAGCTAAGAGTCCTTCAGCATGAAACTCTAGCTTTTTACCTTCTATATTCAACGCTTTTACAGTGACCCTGACATGGCGCTTAACGTCTGATCTAAAATCCACTACGCTCAGGCACCCTTCATTTTCTGAGATAAATGTTTCTTCGCTTTTGGCAATAATCTCAGGGTTGATCAAAGCAGTAAAGGCTTTTTCTTCTGGCTCTGTTTCTGAATCAGAAGCGTGAGCATCATAAACAATGACACGCTTATTGATCCCGACTTGGGGAGCAGCAAGTCCCACACCAGAATCATGGAACATGGTTTCACCCATGTCTTCTATCAATTTTAAAATCTCATCATCAATTGCATCAACAGTTGTGGAAGGCTTTTTTAATGATGGCTCCGGATATTTAACGATATTTAGTACTGCCATTTATTGTAAAATTTCCTTTGCTTTTTCTACGTCCTGTTTAATTTGAGCGGATAATTGCTCAATGCCTGAGAATTTTATTTCATCCCTGAGCCTGGCAACCATGTTAACTCGAATCCGCGTATCATAAATATCCCTATCAAAGTCTAGAATATGTACTTCTATTGTGAACATTTGGTCTCCGAATGTAGGCGAAAAACCAATATTTGCAACACCTTTATATTTGCCGTGTACAGTTTCAACGGTAACGGCATATACACCGAGTTTTGGACAAAGTTCATCATGAAGTTTTATATTTGCTGTTGGAAATCCTAGCTGGCTGCCACCACGCCTGCGCCCTTTGATCACTTTACCTCTAATCTGGTAGTGCCGGCCCAGGTATTTCATGGCTTGTTCTACACGTCCTTCCATAACGATTTCCCGGATTCGAGTACTGGAAATTCTTTCTTTACCGGTTTCCGTATCATTGATCCATTTAGAGACAATGGTTTCATAACCTAACCGGTCTCCTTCGGACCTGAGAAGACTTATATTACCAACTCTATCTTTTCCAAAAGAATAATCAGCCCCAATAACGATGGCTTTCATTCCGATTTTTTCAACAAGGATTTTTTCAATGAAATCATGTGCAGTTATATCAGAAAATGCTTTATCAAAAGGCAAGCATAATAGTACATCAATTCCTGACTTATCTATCAGTTCTAATTTCTGGTCGTGCCTGGTAATTAGCGGTGGACTAGAGATACCCAAAGCCCTTAAAGGATGGGGTTCAAAAGTTATGGCAATTGATGTTCCTTCAATTTCAGTAGCCTTTTCAATGACTTGGTGGAGCAGAGCTTGGTGCCCTTTATGAACACCATCAAAGTTGCCTATGGTAACGACAGCATTTTTAAAAGCGGTGTCGATCTGGTTCAAGCTTTCGATTAGTTGCATATTGTCCTTCAAATTTCGAGCAAAAATAGTATTGACAAATACCACAAACAAATATATATATCCCAACCATCGCTTTTAAGCAATCTTTAATTGGACTGCTCAAAGTGACGATACAAGTGCCGAAGTGGCGGAATTGGTAGACGCACTAGTTTCAGGGACTAGCGAGCGCACGCTTGTGGGAGTTCGAATCTCCCCTTCGGCACCATCTTAACGGAGATCCCGGAAGGACAGCCTTCTTGGGATTTTTTAGTTTTGGAATCCTTCAGTTATCCCGTCTTGCACAAACTCATTGCACAAATCCTGTTACAGCAAGTGTTTTCACGCATATGGTGAGTTTGCTTTAACACCTTTTATCCGGGTGTTTCAGCGTACCTTTCATTTCTTATGATAGGTACAGAATGGAAAAATTCCATGCCCACCTGTCCGATATTGCACACGTTAGGACCCTGGAATGTGCGCTATGCCTCTAACCATAAAGGTTCTGGAGGATTTAACATGGCACAAAGTTACCTTGTACAGAATAAATCTGGATATTACTTCCGAATTATAGTACCACCTGCTGTCCGAAAGATTGTCGGTGTACGTGAATTGAAGCGCAGTTTGCGGACAGGTGTCTTGGGACTCGCTAAAGAAAGGGCATGGATCATTGCCGGTAAACTCAAGCGTCTGTTCCGGTGGTTGCAGGAAAAAATAGTAGGTAGTGAAGATATGAAGCTGGATAGAGACAAGGTCAATAAGATCGTTGAAGGGTACATTCAAGAGGGGCTCAGGGAGATTGAAGAAGAGATCCTTGTAAATGGGACCGTTGTAGGGAAGACACCAGATACCTATGAACGTACCATTGGAGGTCTTGAGACGCTTCGGAGTATGGATATTGACAATGCCAAGGAACTCAACCTACAGGTAGCATACCGTGAGGTTGATGAGATCCTCGCACAACAGGGCATTAAGGTTGACCGTCATCACAATGATTACAAGCGTCTGTGCCATAACGTTCTCAAGGCCAGGATAGGGTTAAGAGAGGTAGAGATTGCCCATAAGCAGGGTCATTTCAACAAGAAGTTTGATCATGAAAGGTGTGGATTGCCCAGGCCTCAGAAGAACACCACTGCACATGCAAACTTGACAGTAGTGGAGGAGAAACCCAGAAAGAAAAAAAAAGAGTCCATCCTGCTCGCAGATCTCATCCAGAAACATCAGCAAGAAAATATCCGCTCCGATGCCTGGTCTACTTCAACACAGAACGATTATAAAAGTATTGGTAAGGTCCTTGTTCGCCTCCTGGGCGATGTACCTGTTCATACTTTGAGTTTTGATGAATTTCGGGAATACAAGGAGGCAATGCAATGCTTGCCACCTCGTTTCATTAGTACATTGAAATACAGCAAGATGAGGGCAGGGGATGTGATCAAGCTCAACATGCCTCAGGAGAAAACCATCAGTGTCCAGTCCATCAATAAGAACTTCGCATACACTAAGAGTCTCTTTACCTGGGCTGCTACGAACCGATATATCACGGATAATCCCACGGGGGTCTTGACCATAAAGGAACGGAAAACATCCAAGGAAGTCAGAGAAGCGTTCAGTGCCAACGATATAAGGGCAATGTTTCGGAACCTTAAAAATGGAACCACTCATTCCTATCAATTCTGGATTCCAGTGTTGGGCTTATTCACTGGTTGCAGACGTGAGGAACTTTGCCAGTTACATGTAAATGACCTCAAGCTGACAGGGGAGGGCATATGGTACTTGGATATCAATGAGGATACTCCGGACAAGACCTTGAAGAATACGGCCAGTAAACGTGTAATTCCTTTACATCCTCATATAGTAGATGATCTGAAGTTCCCTGAGTATGTCCAGGAGATCAAGCATGAGCGGATCTTCCCCAAACTGAAGAAAACCAACAACAGGTATGGGCATTACTTTGGAAAGTGGTTCAATGAATTCATCAAGACGATAGGTGTGAAGACAGAAACTAAAAACTTCCACAGCTTCAGGCACGGGTTCATCACAAATCTTACGGAAATGATGGTGCCTGAGGTCCTGATAAAGAGTCTGGCAGGTCATGCCCATAGTGATGTTACACATGGAGTCTATTTTAAGGGATTCTCTATTGAACAGCTTCATAGGGATGGTGTTTCAAAGCTTGACTTCGGAGTAGATCTGAGCGGTTGATGCAGAATAGCAGTCCCTAACAGCTAACCTGACATAGTGGCATTTTCCTCACTTTAGTGAGGAGGAGGATTTTTGATTTCTGGTGTACGGTGTACGATACCGAATAGGAGAGGTGGCAAGAATTCGGTGTGGTTTGGTGGGATTTTTAGAATTCTATCTTACTTTTTCTTCTTCCTTAGTATCACCTAAGTTTCTTCATTTTCTGGATCGTCCATTGGCTCAGAAATCGTGTTGTTCCTGCGTATTATATCAACGGCAGTCATCCCAGCTTCCAGTTGCCTTACGTCTGCTTTAGTGTACCGCTGTGTAGTGATCAGAGTCCTGTGTCCAAGTTGCTTCTGAATTACCATCGGATTTACGTTGGCTTCAACCATCCTTGTTGCACAGGTATGTCTATAACAATAAGGGGTAAGAGACGGGTCATTGATCAGCAACTGATTCTTAATATGGTTGAAATACCTGCTCACAACTTCAATCCTGAAAGAGAACAAGACGCCTGATCCTTTCTGTTTTGCTTGTGTCTGGAAGCATTCTGCTGCTCTATCAGTCAGCCACACGTATCGGTACTCATCCGTCTTTCCAGGAGCAATGTGAAGTTTCCTGGTGTTTCTTGAAAAATCATGAGGTCTTAGCCTCAACAGCTCACCTGGTCTTGCTCCAGTGTCCATAAGCAACACAAAGAAGTTATAAAATGTCCTTTTATTCCTGATGCTGTCATAGGATCTTATGTCATATGAACAAGTCCGCTCATCCATGAGCCAACCTAAGATCCGTTCCTCTTCATCATAAGACACAATTCTGTCCCTTCTGCCCTTTTCCTTCTCCATTTGGATGTATGGCACATCATCAATCGCCTTCCAAATTCTGAATGATTGCTTGAGAACCGTTTTCACTGCTGCAAGATGCCGATTCACTGTTGCCGGTGCCTTTGTCTTCCTAAGCATCATTCTCAAGTGCATCATATCTTCAGCAGTGAGAGTGTGAATTTCTCTATCACCACCGCCAAGATACCGGAACGTGTTTCTAAAGGTTTGCAGCGATTTCTTACCATCTTTATTAAACTGCCATCGCTCCTCCCAAATCCTGTTTGCTGCTTGGTTAAGTGTCATTGTAAATCCACGTTTCATACAAACTCTCCTTCTGTTAAGGGTTAAAAAATGTGAATGTACTTTCAGTGAAGATATGGTGTCAAGGAAGCTGCGGTACGTTCAATGAAAGACACTCAGGCACATACAGATTTGACACGCTATAACTTAGAATCTGAAAAATCACTCATGGAATTATGGTTCTTTGTTGTGATGGTAAGGGAATCCACTTCAAGGTAGTTTGTGCATAGTAGTGGCAACATCCATGGGATGAATACACACCAATATCAAAGTCAAGTTTGAAAGATCTTTCATCAACGATGACCGAAGGGACATCAAAACAAGGTAACCCTAAAGCAGACACACATCCCCTGATACCTTTCATGGATTGTGTCCCATGAATAGAGTTAGCCATGGTTGTGATCAGGGAAGTGTGGTGCTTTAGGTTCAGACTTCAAAACCTAAACCATTGATACAGTGTCTTCCCTTTGACTTGGTTTAGAGTCCCCCTTCCTCCAATCGGTACTGCGTACCTCATTCCGATCAGGTTCAGCTATCGCTGAATTAACACACATTCTTATTCTCTTATAGATTGTGTCAGATAGGACTTAACCAGACTCAAAGACACTTAAAGACCTATGGTGTTCAGTTTCAGTGTATACTTACCTTTAAGGGTCTGATCCTGAAACCCCTCACTATCAATGATTTCCAGACCCCGGTACACATTTTTTTATGTACCTTTCTTTGAGGTGTTGTTCAGCCAGCCTTTCAGCAATTCACGCATACGCTTGGAAGGGATGTAAACCCTTATCTTCTCACCATTCCTGATCGCAGATCTCCAGATCCACTGAAGTAACGTACTCAGGGCGTAGGTGTCATCAGAGTATGTGGTGTCTTCCATGCATGAGTTCACAACATGCCTGATTGCAGGATGCTGGTAGACGTTGAATAGAAAGGCAAGGTTGTGCTTATGAGCCAAACCGTTCACACCACGTTTGTTAAAGGCAACCCAGGTAGACTCACCTATGAGTTTGGCTGGTAGCTGATATCCGGTCCAGATACCTTTGCAGGATTCCAAAGAGGTGAACATGAAGTCATCTGGTGTCACTATGATAGATCTCTTCCTGTTCCTGAAGTGCCGTCTTAGGTCCTTCTGGATTTCATGAATGTGATGTGCATTACTCTCCTTTGTCAGGGCCTTGGAAGAAGTGGCTGAAAGTTGCCCACTCTGCACTCCATACTTACCCTTTACATCAAGGATCTGAATCATTCCTTTAAACTGACTTCCACCATACTGTCCATTGTGCGGTGCGAGTTTAAAACCACCATCAGCATCTCTGATCAATTCCGTATGCTCTACATCCATACCTTTGATTCTGCACCAGTAGTCAAGGTCACTCCCAATGTACATATAAGTCAAGACTGTAAGAGACTGAAAGGATTTCAAACGATGTTCAGACAGTGCAAAAGAAAAGAATCCTTTCACCCCACCATCGTTTACCATCAGCAGATCGTGTACCAGAGATCTGGCAAGCAGCGTTTTTTCTGTCTGTGTGCATTCGTGACTGTCAGCCTTGATAAATCCTTCAGTGACCCCATGGACGGGAGAGATCCTTTTCAGCCTGTCGTTAACGTCCTCAATGGTAACAATGCCGTTCACTTTCCATCCGTCCAGAATTGTCTTGGATAAGCCGTTAATAGGTTCAAAAGTTCCGATTGCTTCATCCATGAGTAGGTGCCAGTTGCCTTCCTCAATGAGAGTAAACACATGTGGCTTGAGAAAGTCTTTCAGCAAAACATGAGTAGCGATGATCACCTGTGCATCAAGTAGGGCATCTTCAAACCTTTCCTGTTTATTCTTCCCGTTATGATCATCATGCAGTGCGATTACACCAACCGTGTTGTCCAACATATCTACATAACGCTTGATCTCTTCCTTGTAGGGCAAGACTACTATGGTTCTCTTCTGTGTCACGTTTAACCCCTGGATTGCCCAAGTTGACTTACCAGTACCCATGACGGCATCTACGACCTGAATAGATTTCATTTTTTATTCTCCTTCCGATAAACGCAAAAAAGGCCCCAGGTTCTTGCTCCTGGGACCTCCGATAATGTGATTGTTAAATGTGTACGATCTATGCAGTCAGCATATCCAGATTGCGTATGCCACTGCAAAGACCATCAGTGATTCTATAAGATCTAATATCATCCCCTGGCACCTCTGCTATGTATTGAGAGGCTGCCCAGATGACCGGACTCCACACCGTAAAGGTTCGTCACCCTTGGCGCATTCCTTGACGATGTGTTTCTCAATGTCAGGGTCCAGGCCGGGAAGCTGATCCTCAAGCAAACGGATAGCACGACGCACGATTGTGCCTTTGTTCGCTTTCAGTCTTGTCAGGTCACTATAGTATGCCTGAAGTACCGTCAGTCTTTCATGGGTCCTGGGATCAATACGAGTATTGCACTGATACAGACCGTTTCTTGGTCTCAATGTGGTTGCCCTGGAGGGCTGGATGTAATGCATGGTGGTATTCACCTCTTATGGTTAAAGGGTTGTATACGGGTGCCTCCGTTAACCTTGCGCATCCGCTACGCATCAGCAAAAGGGATATAGGCAAAGACAGAGACAGGTTGACTCATATGCTACGCATGGAAAAAAGGGGTTGCCCATGGCCCCGGTGATGGGACCACAGACACTGTGAAAGGAAATCACATATATCAATGCCAGGGGATGGCAAGGTAGGATTTAGGTTTGTTTGTCTCCTTAATGGGTGACCTGAATTGTTTCCTATGATTTCAGATGTTTAAGTTTTTCAAATCCAGATAGGGTTAGACCTGTAGACTCAAGCAGGTTTCTCTCCTTTATGTGTGACCTGAATTGGAGTTGTAATTATAGGTAGTTAGAAAGGTAGATTTTCAAGGATAGATGTGGTCCCTACCTGAATCGGCAGGGACCGGAGAGATTTGGTTTATGCTTGGCGATCACAACTCGTTCATGTAGACATCCTTGATCTCTTCAGGCTGAATGCAAAGATAATCAAGGGTCTGCCTCTGTGTACTATGATTAAAACATTCCATAAGAATTGGGATGCTGGTTCCAAACTGCACCCTCTGATGGTAACCCCAGGTTTTCCGAAGTGAATGACTTGCATAGTTCCCTTTGAGGTTCACTGCATTGCACCACGACTTCACCAACCGTGACAATGAAGTAGATGTCAGTGGACCATTCTTTTTTCTGGATCTGAACAGATAATCATCCTGAGAACAGCTTTGAGAAAGGATGAGATCCTCCAGCACCTCCTTGACTTGAGGGTTAAGACTGATACGCCGTTTCTTCCCGGTCTTGGATTCAGTCAGCACCAGTTCATCCATGACCATTTCATTGTCAGCATCATAAACCTGACTCACCCTGACATTGATTATGTCTATGGCACGTAGGTTGGTGTTGATGCCCAGGGTAAAAATGGCAAGATCCCTGGGTTTGTCCTTGAGGATCTTCTTGATTGTCTTGATGTCTTTCAGGTCACGGATAGGTTCAACGGCAGTTTTCTTTCCAGCGTTCATGACAACTCCTGATTGAATGTTGAATAACTTGTATATTAGGACTATTATTTTACATTCAAAAATCAATGTGTCAACGACTTTTTTCATAGGATCTGTGGAAACCCTTGGTGCATAAGCCTATACATGAATGTAGCCAGCGAAAACGAATGACAGCTTTGATATAAAAGCTTTCATTCAGTTCCAGCATAGAAGGGTTTCTTATCTTTAGTTCACGATTGAATTTGAAAGGTTCTGGCAGGGCAGGTGTGGGATACTCTCGGCACACCCTATCCATTGAAAAGGAACCGGGGGGAGAAGGACATTAACCCACGTATTAAATACCCTTTCATATTTTTGCACCGAATTTTAATACCTTTTGGAACACGGTAAATCAGATGGATGTAACAGAAAGTATAGGTTTTGAGATTGGAACTATCTCAAGGAGAAAAATCCTGATATTGACTATATTGTTGGGTAGATAAAGTAACCATATTTCCAATGATAGAATGTCTGTTGCGGTATGAATCTATTCCTCTTTAATCTGTTTTTTCTTACTGTCTAAAAGTTCCAATGGGGTATTCTCTGGTAACCCTTCAGCCTTTATTTGGACCTTCCACGTTATTTGCATCATTTCTCCAATACGATCAAATATCGGTTTGGCATTTTCTCCAAACTTTCCAATAACAATTCCCGCATCGCCGATAAGGCCCCATAACTTGTCTAACACAGGCATATTTTTATGAAGTTCCTTTTGAAGGCCTTCCAGCTTATCCAATAATCTTTTTTTATGATCTTTGGGTATGTCATCACTTGCAGATAAAAGACTTCTGATTTCATTTATCAATTCCTGAACGCGTGCATAGTCATCATCAGAAAACTTATAAACGAAACCATTATTAAACATGCCTTTAAAACGATTATGCGACTCGTTAATAAGCCTATAGTTTTGCTTTTTATTCAATTCTTTTTCTAAACTACGAAAGTAGTCCATGATTACATCTACATTTGCAACTTCTGCTCCGGTGATATCCGGGAAACTGCGTTTTATTTCATAGGCATCACAAAATGCTTTATACATCCCCAATACGGTCAGACTGTCATTATGGATGCTTCTTTTACCGGATGCCGTCGCCATTTTGGGGGACATAAAAGCTATTATTTTCTCAATAAATAACAATTCTGCGCTAATAGGGTCTTGAGGTAATTCAGTGATAAGATCATCGGGAATCATAAGTCGTCTCCAGAAAAGTAGAAAATGTGAAACTCGTTTATATTTGTATTTCTATATACTTATAAAATCAAGTACAAATCCAACAACATTTCAAGAACTTCATATGTTAATCAGAATACCTGCCGAATGCAAATAGAAGAATTCCTTATTGAATACCCATGGCTCAAAAGTGGTAAGGGGGGACATCAGGCACGAAAAGTTATATTGATGGGGTCTCAGATTTTTGTACTACATTTTAGGTTCCTGATGGGACCGGTAACACCTGCATCTACTTAAAGTAGAAGCGTAGAAACGCCATTTTTCATTGACATTTGGTAGGGCAGGGGGTAGTACAAAGTCGTTACATAAACTGGCATAGTAAAGTTTGTGTTCAAACAGGGATCTTAAATGATTTCAGCGTGTTGAATGTTTGGAGTATAGAATCTCCCCTTCGGCACCATCTAAAGGTAAAGCTGCTGTAATTACAGCGGCTTTTTTTTATTTTCAGAGCTCAAAATCAAATCCGACCATCTATTGTCCACCTGACTTGTCCACCTTTTACAGATGGAGGATCAAAAATGACAATAGGCAGTGCTCCTTCCTACCTGAGTAAAAACAAATATTCCTATTATTTTAAGATGAAAATACCAATACCCCTTCATATTGTAATATCCAAAAAAGAGAGGAGGTATTCCCTAAAAACTGGCGACCTGACTGAAGCCAAAACAAAGGCCCCGTATGTTGCTGCTAAAGTCCAGCTGCTGTTCAGAGACGTTGAAAACTGGTATTTTGCTGATATGAATCTTACCAAAGAACAAGTCCAGCTGATGCTGAAAAGACACTTACAAAGGCTTATCAAGGAATATGATAAACCTGCTGTCCCAAACTGGCAGGTACTTAAAGTAGATCAGCATCCCAAAATACAATGAAATGACCGCTGATAATGTCAAAGCAAAAGGGTTGGAGCCTGAATAAACGCTTTAGAATTAATCATTATTATACATGATTCTGATCATCGTTTTTGATGTAAAAGATTTTACCCCGATTGATTTTAATTGGTTTATATTGGCCATTTAAAGGTATAAAAAGTTCCGTTTATTGAATTTAATTTAATAGTATATTTCTTTGTTTTAAATAATTTGAAATCCAAGCACTATATATAGCACCTCACGGCACCCCCCTCTACCATATGTAGGATGGTCTGTTTTTTGCAAATTTCACTTTGAAGAAGTCGTGGCTATTTTCGTAACGCCATAACACCATACTAAAATCGTAAAGTAAGGAGGTTGCTGTGAAAAAAATTTTCAGCATGTTATGCGGAGTTTTCTTTTATTTATTCTTAATTGGATCTGCTAGCGGTGCAGTCATTCAGATAGCACCATCTGTAGATGAAGGGTATCAAAGAGATTACAACTCAGGAGGTGTTTTTGAATGGTACGACAACAACTCGAATTATGAGTCGGTTGGAGTGAGGTCCGATTTTGGTACCTACAAGGAAACAAGAATGGCCCTTGAGTTTGATCTGGGTGTTATACCGGATGGAGCTGACATTACATCAGCTTCTTTTTCAATAGGTATCGTGAGCTATGGAGGGCTTTCGTCATCACAGGCCTGGAATGAAATCATGCTTTCTGTGTACGCAGGGAACGGATCTTTGGAAAGCGATGATTTTTTAAATATATCTGATAATATTGCAGGGCCATTTTTGTGGAGTTCCCCGAATAATTACACTGATGTAAACCCGATCGTTAGTGATACCACCGCACAGGTTCAATCATTTTTTGCCAACGGGCAGGATGCCGGTTTTTTACTTTGGGATCTCAGAGCTGAAAATGGAATCTTCCCATATAGGGTGTCACATTCCGTATCTT
>JAKSAU010000054.1 GCA_022361535.1 Desulfobacterales bacterium | reverse complement strand
TCAGTTAACGTAAAGGTGCATGGACGCGGCATTCTCTGCGGCGTGAAACAGGAATTCCATTATGACGGTTTACCGCAACTCTGTGAGCTGGAGCCCTGGAACTATCGCACCAATATCCATCGGGGGGGGCATACAACGGTCGAAGGGATTACGCTGCTCAATTCCTTTAATCACAATCTGGCCGTGGGTACCCATTCGCTGGTGAAGGATGTGAAGTTCATTGCCTGGAAGGTTAACAACGACGGTATTCGCTCCGGGGATTTTAGTGTCGTGGATCACTGTTTTATGAAGGTCTCCGACGATCATCTCTATGCCTTCTCCGATACGCTGATTCGTCGTTGTCTGTTTTGGCCGATGTGGAACGGGGCTATTCTGCAACTCGGTTGGGGGAGCTATGGTGGGAGCGGGACGCGGTTTGTGAATAACGATATTATCAATCCCGAGTGGAATCAGTGGTGGTATAACAACGGTGTCATTGCTTCGCAGGTACATCCTAACTCTCAGAATAGTGACATCTTGATTCAGGATCTCCGCATTGAGGGCGATATTAATGCCCTGGCCAATCTGCATTTTAATTCGGGCAGTCGGGGGACCGGACCGTGGTCGGGATTTATTAAGGATATCACCTTCCGTAATGTCACGGTCGAGGGACGGCAGTTGTGGATGAACGGTCAAGAGGGCTGGTACGAGACCATTCCCGATGATATCCAGTTTGAAGTGATTCCGGAAGCACCCGTACGACAAGGACGAAGCTTGATCAAAGGCCACCAGGACAAAGCCGGAAATAAGGCGTTTATACACCATGTGGTTTTCGAGAATGTCAAAGTCAATGGCGAAGTCTTAACGGAAGCGAACCACGATCGTTATGTGGATGTGGATGACGCCACAACCCACGATATACGTTTTATCGAAACCCAGAACTACGATTCCCATTTAAGCGTACGCCCGGGCCAGAAACGTTCCGATGACTATACCAAGGAGAATCTCGGGGCCGGAAGCTATCCCACCTCGGTGGAGAAACCTTGGCGAGCCAGCAATGCGGGATGGTTGGCTGCGGATACCGCCTGTTCATGGACCGTTGATTTGCCCAAGGAAGGCCTTTACGACTTAAAGATCTCTATCGCTTGTGG
>JAKSAU010000627.1 GCA_022361535.1 Desulfobacterales bacterium | reverse complement strand
CAATACAAATTAATTACGTAAATAATTTAAAACAATTTGGTCTTTAGTCTATATTATATATCGTTTCAGGTTATTTAATGCATCTTCAATGTAAGCGCCAATTAAACCCCATCTTCCTGATTGTTTGAAAATCTGTCATAACATGCTCAGTGCCGCAGCCTTTGTCGGCAGGATTGAATCCACTATTTACAGGAGCATGTTTATGAATCGCAAATCCAACCCATCAGCAGAAACCACCACTCGGCTATCCAAGAGGATCTTCTGGAGCTATCATGTAGACACCTGGGAAGCTTCTAGTCAAACCCAGGTCCAATACTGCGCAGAAAACCAATTGAACAAGCACACCTTTGCCTACTGGAAATCAAAACTGGACAGGGAATCCTCTTTATCGCCATTGGTTCCCGTTACCGTGCAAACAGATGAAAAGCAGAAAACTTCTTTTCTTCATAGCGGCATTGTCCTATCGTTCAATGACCGGTTAAGGATTCAATTGGAAAACGGATTTAACCAAAATACCCTGGAAAGGGTAATCGATTTGCTTGAGGCGCGGTAATGTTCCGGCATGATTTGAAAGTCTATCTTGCCCCAGGGGCGACCGATCTGAGAAAATCCATTGATGGACTCTCCATCCTGGTGGAAAACCGGATGGAGCTCAATCCTTTTTCCGGCTACCTGTTTGCTTTCTGTAATCGGAAGCGAACGACCGTTAAGATACTCTATTGGGACCGCAATGGATTTTCACTTTGGATGAAACGGCTGGAATCCCAAACCTTCCAGTGGCCGGATGTGGATACCCGAACTGTTTCCATCAGCACCCGGGAACTGAACTGGCTTCTGGATGGATTGGCTCTCGACCAAAAACGGGCTCATCGTTCGCTTCAGTTTTCCTGCGTATCCTGATATCGGATTATTTTAACAGATACGTAATTAAGCTATTGATATTATTGCTGTGTTTGTGTATCCTAAAGTCATGAACACAGACACAGCAAACAAGACAAACCCGCCTGTCACCGATCAGGAACTCATCAAACGCCTTACCGAAGAAAACCGTCGGCAGAATCAAAAGATTGATTATCTTGAAGAACGCATTGAACTGCTTCTAGCCCAGCTCTACGGCAAAAAGTCGGAAAAACATCTTTCCCTTGAGTGTGATGGCCAGCTTAGTTATCTGGAGGATCTTCCTGAGGAGCCTGCTGATATTACTCCTGTGGAAGAGGTATCCGTTCCAGCGCATAAAAGGAAAAAGAAAGGCAGAAAGCCCCTGCCCGAAGAACTGCCCCGGATTGAAGTAGTACATGATCTTGAAGAAAGCGAAAAGCAGTGTGCCTGTGGTTCCCAACTAACCCGGATCGGCGAGGAGTCCTCTGAACAACTCGATTATGTTCCTGCCAAACTGCAGGTGATACGTCATATCAGACCCAAGTATGCTTGCCAAACCTGTGAAGGGGTTGAGTCTGATGAAAACACCGTGAAAATCGCCCCGGCTCCCAAACAGTTTATCGAAAAGAGTATCGCTTCCGCAGCGCTCTTAGCCCACATCTTCATTGCCAAGTTTGTGGATGCCATGCCTTATTACCGCCAGGAAAAGCAATTGGGACGACTGGGGTATGAACTCTCCCGTACCAACATGGTCAACTGGACGATACAGGCAGGAGAAAAGCTTTTAAAACTGCTGGTTCTGCTCAAACAGGATATCTTGTCCGGCCCCCTGATCCACATGGATGAAACCACTATTCAAGTCTTAAAGGAAAAAGGTCGTTCTCCCATCAGTAAATCCTACATGTGGGTACTGCGCAGTGGTGCGCCTGAGAAGCCGGGTGTTTTGTTCCACTATAGCCCTTCCCGTTCTGCAGGAGTTGCCAAGGGCCTATTGGCATCCTACCAGGGGGTGGTCCAGACCGATGGCTATGCTGGATACGATTATCTGGACGGTTCTTTGGAAATCCAACATGCCGGTTGCTGGGCACACAGCCGTCGCAAGTTCATGGAAGTGCTCAAAGCCAAGGGCAAATACGACAAGAAGAAAGCCAAAATTGGACAGGCCGAACAGGCAGTGGACTTTATTCGCCGGCTATATGCAATCGAACACCAGGCGGATGAAAGGAAGCTATCTGATATACAGCGGATGAAAAAGAGGCAGGAGGAATCCCAACCAATCTTAGACCAGTTCCATAAGTGGCTGCAGCAGGTATCCTCAAAAACCCCACCAAAAGGATAATTGGGCAAAGCTGTGAATTATACCCTGGAGAGATGGGATCAACTGACCCTCTTTGTGAAGTATGGGTTTCTTCCCCTGGACAATAACGCCGCTGAAAACGCCATCCGGCCCTTCGTGATTGGAAGGAAAAACTGGCTCTTTTGTGACACGGTAAAAGGTGCAGAGGCTAGCGCTGCCTTGTACAGCTTGATTGAAACAGCAAAAATCAATGGCCTGAATCCGACTGAATATCTGAAAATGCTATTCGAACAATTTCCTTTTATTGAAACAGACGACGACCTCCGGCACCTACTCCCCCAGTATCATGCTGCAACACTGAATGGGGAAAAACAAGGTGGGGTTTAATTGGCGGATACAAAATGGCAAGCAAGAGGCGTTTTGGAGCCAACTCGAAGGTCGTTTACTGGCTATGTTG
>JAKSAU010000046.1 GCA_022361535.1 Desulfobacterales bacterium | reverse complement strand
TGCTTGGCATTGCTCAGCATCGAACCCCATTCCGGAGTTCCCGCTTCAACTCCAAATCCCAAAAAAGAGAAGCTTGAAATCATCAGTATCATGGTTCCGATGCCGATACTGAAAAAAACAATTAAAGAGGGTAGTATATTGGGCACAATGTGCTTAAATATAATTTTCATATCTGTGCTTCCGGCAATTCTGGCCGCTGTGACATAGCCTTTGTTTTTCTCCATCAAGACATAACTGCGCACTATCCTTGCATACCATACCCACATTGAGAAAATCATAGCTGCTGCCAAAACCAATATTCCCTGGCCCAATGCGCCAACCAATACCAATGTCACAGCCAGAGGCGGGAAAGCCATCAGCAGGTCGCATATTAAAGCCAATATCCTGTCAGCTGCCCCGCCCGCATAAGCTGCGCTTGCAGCAAACACGATACTTGCCGCCGCAATGATCAGCAGGGTAGGGACTGCAATGCCAAGAGAATATCTAGAGCCATATATTAATCTTGAGTACACACATCTTCCCAGCTGATCGGTTCCCAGGGGATAATCCCTTGATGCTTCCTGAAACTTCATGGCTACGTCTACCTTCATGGGGTCGTTTACTGCAATTATGGGCGCAAGTATGGCTGATAACACCGTGATTGCTATCATCACCAGTCCTATTACAGCTTGTTTGTTTTTCGTTATTTTTCCCAGCATTATAATTCCCCGCTTTCTTTGAGCATCTGGGGATTTAACAGAACATTTGTTATGTCGGCCAGCAGATTGCATATGACAAAAACTACAGCTGTAAGCAATACATAAACATTTATCGCAGGCAAGTCTCTGGCAGTAATCGACCGGACTGCATAGCTTCCTATGCCTGGCCATGAAAATACACTTTCCACAACGGCAGTACCGGCAAGAAGGTACCCGGCCGTTTGTCCGAACAGGGTAACCAGCGGGGGCGTTGCATTTTTAAAGATATACTTCCAGGTTATTTTTCTTTTTGAAATACCCCTGGCTTTTGCATATACTACAAAATCCTTATTCGTGTTTTCGCG
>JAKSAU010000122.1 GCA_022361535.1 Desulfobacterales bacterium | reverse complement strand
CCGGCTATGCACTTTGGGTTGAAGAGATCTGGTTAAACTTTATAAGTAACGCCATAAATTATGGAGGTGATCATCCTAAAATTGAAATATCCTGTTCAAAAAATGAGAACGGATTTATCAAATATAATGTCAAAGATAGTGGTGAGGGAATATCAGATGAATTGAAAGCAATAATTTTTAATGACAAGGATAGAAATAAAGATCGGTTAATAAAAGGTTTTGGGCTTGGTTTGTCCATTGTAAGAAGAATAGCTGAAAAGCTTGATGGCTACGTTTCTGTAGAATCGAAGCCCGGAAAAGGAAGTATGTTTAGTTTTTATTTGAAAGAATCGTTATAAGTAGAATAATAGTTCATGAACATATTTGTTGTCAGCACGCCAGAGAACTGCCTGGACTAACCAGAACTAAGCATGTCAGAATTCTGGATTTTTGCGTGTTGTTATGAATGCCCCTAGCTCGTGTTGATTTGTAATTAGTAATGTTCGGAAGAATTGATCAATGTTTTATGTTACTTTAAAAATAAAAATCTCAGTTCTAATCCAATTCTGTTTACTGAGATTGTCAACTGCAGCTAATCACCCTCCCCAACTATCCCGATCCAAACTCCGATACTGAATAGCTTCTGAAAGATGGTCGCTTTGAACATTTTCCGAAGCTTCCAAATCTGCAATGGTGCGTGAAACTCTTAAAATACGATCATAAGCACGTGCTGACAGACCGAGTTTTTCCATAGCACCTTTTAGTCGGGAGCTTCCTTCTTTATCCAGTTGTACAAAATCCCGTATCTGTCTGGATGACATTTGGACATTGCAGAAAATGCCGTTCATGTTTCGATACCGTTCAGATTGAATTTCCCTGGCTTTAATTACCCGCTCACGGATGCTTTGGCTGTTTTCCGTTGCATTCAGTTCTGAAAGTTTTTTGAAAGGCACCGGAACAACTTCCAAATGAATATCAATGCGGTCGAGTAGTGGGCCTGAGATTTTGTTGAGGTACTTGAGAACCATTCCCGGCGCACAGACACAGTCTTTGGTTGGGTGGTTGTAATAACCACAGGGGCAGGGTTGCGGTGCCCATTTGCATAAGTGACATTCAAAGCTAAGAAACCAAACAAAAAACCCTATCCTGAACAATT
>JAKSAU010001115.1 GCA_022361535.1 Desulfobacterales bacterium | reverse complement strand
TAATTTGGTTTACGTTGTTGGCAATCATGCTGGTAGTTACATTCTTTCCATTAAACTACCTACATGAAAAAGAAAAACAAGTTGTTCATCAAAGTGTTAATGATTTTAACATGATCCAAGTTCTTCTATTACAGGATCAAATTAACATTGGCAACTTTATTTCTTACGAGCTTAACAATGCAGACTTCTTTTTAACAAGCGAAAGCGATTATTTAAATGAACATTATTCGCATCGCGACAGTATTCGGTCTATTATAAATACACTTATAAACAAAACCCGGATAGAGCAAGCCCCCTACCTAACATCACTAAACAACATTGCAACCAACTACAATTCTTATTGCCAAATTATAGACAGTATTGTCTATAAAACCTATCAGCGCGGATATCAAAACTACGGTTTACTAGGCAAGCTTTCAAGCTATATATACCAGCTTGAAAATATTCAACGAATTAATTCCAATGAACTAAACCAAATTAAATTACTGCGAAGCTCATACTGCAATACAGGCAGTAGCAAAAATGCCGAAGCATTAATTCTGCATACGGGATCGCTGTTAACTAAAAACAATACTCACCAGGAGATAAAACTCGTGCTGGAAAACTATTTACAAACTTTTAATCACTTGGTTGAACTTGACAAAGATTTAGGCTTGTATTCAGTTTCCGGACTCAAGGAACAATACGTGAGTAAATCGAGTCAAATCCGAAATGATATTGGAGCAACGATCCAAATAGTGAAAAATTTTCAGAAAGTTCAACTCCGACGTTTGAACATTTTTTTCGGTATAATTGTGGTATTGTGCATTATTGCAACCTTCCTTTATAGCATCCGTACCTCGCGTTACCTAGTCAAAAATCTTGAGAAGCTAAATAGGTACATTTCGCACATAGCCTCACGTGGATTTACCGATATAATGAAAGTTGATTTATCAGGCTCCTCAAAAGAAATTCAGCTTATTTACCAAGAATTTCGAAATATGATTGCGCAACTTCGCATACACGAAAAAATGCGCGACAGGGCATTACGCGAGGCGGAAATCAATATGATCAGCGTCGATCCGCGCCGCTTC
>JAKSAU010000820.1 GCA_022361535.1 Desulfobacterales bacterium | reverse complement strand
TTTACCTGAAAGATGTAGTTTTCCGGATGTGGTTCTGACTGAGATGTCCAAAAAAATTGCATTTCATAGTAAAGACCGGTGGAAAAAGGGATGCACTTGTGGCTCGTGATTTTCTGAACTGTAACGGGCATGGAAAAGTTATTATATACGGCAACCGTACGCTGTAATTGCTGCCTGTTTTCATAGGTATCGCCTGAATTGCCCGAACAATAGTTTAAAATTTCCTTTTTCTGCTCTTCTAATCTTGGATCCTGGGCACTTACCAGAGTGGAAAATAAAAAGGAGATGAACAAAGACATTAAGATAATCATTCTTTTTTTCACTGGATTCTTCCTTTCGATCTTTTAGATTCTCATGAGTTGAGTTGACTCGGATTAGCCAACTTGCCGTAACTATGGATGAAGCCTGATCTTATTTAATAGATTGTACTTATTGAAATGGCTATATATTAAAAAACAAAAGCCTGTCAAGCTTTATCATATGTATGTCGGCAGACCCGGCGGATTTATGCCGGTTTTTTCTAAATGGTTTTTACCAGCCAGGCAGCCCTTGCGGTAATTCAATTGCCGGATGTTGCCATATAAAGTGTCTAACCTTGTGTGTTGAAAGTGAAAAATCTATGTGCTATGGCTAAACAAAATAATCGTATTCCCAAGGTAAGGAGGGGGTGTGAGAATCGCCGTTTTTCTTTTTATATTAGTTGCCAGCATGGGATTGACAGGGGGAAGCAGGGCCGGACAAGTCTTTTTTGATGATTTCCAGGATGGGGATAAGTCAAGAAATGTGGAATGGCATCAGCAGTCGTCCAGGGGCAAATCCTCTATAATAAGGGATCCGTCAGATCCTGCCAACAGGCTCCTTTCGGCCCACGGAACGAAAACGGCCCATCATACCTTGGTAACGTATCTTGATAAGAAAATACCCTGGAAGGGATTTGACTGTTCAATGGATTTCTCATCCACTGAAAATTATTATCACCCGGTCATACGATTGTATGATGGCTCCGGGGGTTATGTGGGGCTACATGTCCATTCCGATCCGGGCAAGGGGAGACGGACCATAACTCTGAGTCTGAACGGATCGGATATGGTCCGGCCCCTTATCGTTTCTGACCCCAACCATGCCTGGTGGAAGATCCGGCTGTGGAATCCGCTGTCTTCAAAAAAACTAAAGGCTGCCATTGGCACTAAAGACGGTAAGCAGGTCCTTCAGGAGGTGGAGGCGAACTTCCCGGCAGACATGTCTGGAATGTCCGGTATTGTAAAGGTTCAGATTGGCTTTGAGGAAACTACCGAGCAGTATGCTGATAATATTTCCCTCTCAACCGAGTATATGTATGAAAACAGTGACATCCCTGTGACATTGGAAAACTTTGCATTGACCTCAAACACCTATTCTGAAGATGAGAATCTGGAAGAGATTGTCCGCAAAGAGTTTGGAATGGGCTGTCGCATTGCCGATTGGAACGATATCGTGGCTTATTGGAACAACGGTGGCACTGTGAAGGCTTTTGGGGATGCTTTTGTCCAGACCGCGATGATAACTTTTAATAATTCGCGATGC
>JAKSAU010000845.1 GCA_022361535.1 Desulfobacterales bacterium | reverse complement strand
TCTTTGTGCCCAAGGCCCAGGTCAGTGAATGGGAGCTTCAGTTGATGACCAAAACTGTCTGTCCCCATATCCTGGCAGCGGACACGCCCACCCGCCAAAGCCTGGATCGTGCCATGCTTATTGCCCTTCAAACCCTTGATATTCTGGGCGCTAAAATGGTCACAAGCATTGAATTCTCCGGCCGGTTCAACCGACCTGACAACGGGCAGCATATTATGTATTCGTTTATTCCAAGATTGCCCTATGCGCCAGGTACATTTTCAGAGGCACAGTTGCGATGGATCAGCGGGTGTTTTCCGGAAGATTTCGCCCTAGCCTGCCGCAGGGCAGCCAAAAAGATTTCCTTTTAAGGAGGTGTTATGATACTTCACGATTTTACTTATGAATGGGATGGAAAAAGCCATGACGGAAAGCCCCCCATTGCCTGGTGGCCCGGCGCCTACCGGGTCAAGATCGTGAAACTGGGCGATGACAGCGGCGGCATTAAATACCTTTTTCCAATCGCCGTCATTGTAAAAGGCATTAAAACAAAAAAGTTTGTTAATACCTCCTTAAAAAACTATATCCATAATTTTGCCGAAAAAATGTCAGAGGCTTATGATCTGGACATCAATAAAACCTTATGGGTTGAAGTAAGGGATCAAATCCGGGTTGCCCACCTTAACCCGGATCGGAAACTGCATGGTAAGCCATTATTTGCATTTTCGTGGCGGCAAATCCGGCCCAACGAAATGGAAATGATCTCCGACTATCTTGACGATTTCAAATGAGGCATTGATGTTACAGGAAAAACACTTCGGCCCGGTATGGGTCATCCCCGGAGAAAATGAGGGGAAATATCCATGTTGCCACTCTCTGTATATACAGGATGCAGGCGTATTAATCGACCCTTCGTCAAACCGGAGCCGGCTAAAAGAATTGAGGCGTAATAACAATGTCCGGCAGGTCTGGCTCAGTCACTGGCACGAAGATCATTTCATGCATCTGGACCTGTTTGACGATCTTCCCCTATTCATGATGGAACAGGATGCAGAGCAGTTGTCCGATATAGAGCTATTCCTTGAAGCCTACGGACTTGAAGACACCTACAAAAAAGAATGGCGGCCATTACTTAAAGACGTGTTTCATTTTACCCCCAGAAAACCTGACGGGTTTCTGGAAGACGGCACATGGCAGAATTTGCGCAGCACCAGGGTAAAAATCATACATACCCCAGGACATACACCAGGCCACACGGCATTTCTATTTGACGAACCAGGGCTTCTCTTTTTAGGAGACTATGACCTGACAAAGTTCGGTCCATGGTATGGGGATCCTGGTTCAAACATCCAGCAGACCATTGATTCTGTAAACAAACTTAAAAAAATACAAGCCAAGGTCTGGGTGACGTCGCATGAAACAGGCATATTTGAGAGTCCTCCCGGCCCGCTATGGGATAATTATCTGGATGTGATTCGTATCCGGGAAGAAAAGCTTTTGGACGTTCTGGCTGAACCCAAAACCTTCGAGCAGATTGTTGCAGCCTGTATAATTTACAGGAAACCAAGGGAACCCAAGCATTTTTTTGAGTTTGGCGAAAAAGCACATATGAAAAAGCATCTTGAAAAGCTGATGACAGAAAACAGGGTGACTTTCTATGACGACAGATATCACCTGAACCTATAGAAAAAGTTGTTTAAACGAATAAGGCTGCCCACCAGAATAGTGGGCAGCCTTATTATATTCAGTCAGCAGATATCCTAATTTGTGGATATCCAGCTTTTGCTATCAATAAAAAGTACAATCTATACAATACCCTGATCCATCATGGCATCCGCAACTTTGACAAATCCGGCAATATTGGCACCATTTACATAATTGCCAGGGGTGCCGTATTCTTCTGAAGCTTCTATGCATGCACTGTGAATGCTTTGCATGATACCTTTGAGTTTGGCTTCCACTTCTTCCCTGGTCCATTTGATCCGCATTGAGTTCTGAGACATTTCAAGTCCTGATACAGCTACTCCGCCGGCATTGGCTGCCTTGCCCGGTGCATAGAGTATCTTGTTTTCCAGGAAAACCTCGATGCCGTCAGGTGTGGTAGGCATATTGGCGCCTTCACTGATCACATAGACGCCATTATTCACCAGGTTCTGTGCATCTTTCTCATTAATCTCGTTCTGGGTGGCAGACGGGAATGCGCAGTGGGCCTTATGGTTCCATAGCGGGTTGTGATCTTCTGAGCCGTCAAGGGCAGTATATACGGCTGTTGAGTACTTATCTGCATACTCCTTGATCCGCCCGCGCTTAACATTTTTCAGGTACATAACCCATTGCAGTTTGTCTCCGTCAATACCTTCTTCATCATAGATATAGCCGGTGGAGTCGGACAGCGTAACCACCTTGCCGCCCAACTGGTTGATTTTCTCTGTTGTATATTGGGCGACGTTGCCCGAACCTGAAACCAAACACACTTTATCTTTTAGGCTCTCATTCTTGGTTGCCAGCATTTCATCGGCAAAGAAAACAGCACCGTAGCCGGTTGCTTCAGGCCGGATAAGGCTGCCGCCCCAGTTCAGGCTTTTGCCTGTTAACACACCTGTAAATTCATTTCTCAGTTTTTTATACATACCAAAAAGATACCCGATCTCACGGCCGCCAACCCCGATATCTCCTGCCGGTACGTCCGTATCCTGGCCAATGTGGCGGAAAAGCTCGGCCATAAAACTCTGGCAAAACCGCATGACTTCAAAATCAGATTTTCCTTTTGGATCAAAATCAGATCCGCCTTTTCCACCGCCGATGGGCAAAGTGGTCAAAGCATTTTTAAATACCTGTTCAAACGCCAGGAATTTGAGGATGGAGAGGTTTACCGAAGGATGGAACCGAAGGCCCCCTTTATAAGGACCGATGGCGGAATTCATTTCAATTCTGAATCCGCGGTTGACCTGGACCTTACCCTGATCATCCACCCAGGGTACCCTGAACTGGATCACCCGTTCGGGCTCAACGATCCGCTCCATGATCCCGGCATGGCGGTATTCCGGATTTTTATCCAGAACAGGCTTTACAGATTCCACCACCTCGTGGACCGCCTGGTGGAATTCCTTTTCATAGGGATCTCTTGCATTAACAATGTCCATAATTGTACCCATTTTTCTACTCCTCTTTCCTGTTAAAAGATAAGGACTACCCCAATTGTTTATGAACAGCCGCCCCATAGCCCACGGGGCGGCATTCATTGTATGGTTGTTTCAATTAATTGACATTGAACAAGGCAGACATGGCCCCGGTAAAATCCGAAGCAGCCTTTTGGGCATAGGCGTCCCAGTCCGTACCATGTTCATAGAATGCCAGGGAAGCCATTTTCTTGGTAATGATGGCATCCCTGTAAGCAGATAACTTTTCTGCATTCATTATTTTTAAAATCGCTTCTCTACCCAAATTATTTACCAAAACTTCCGGTATATAGGTTTTCAAAACTTCCCATAACAGGTTTTCATTTCCTGTCACCTCATCCAGGTGATCGGCAACAATACCCTGGAAGGCAAAAATCTGTTCGCTGGTTTTTTCAGACAATATAAAGAGCGGTACTTCAGGATCAGCTTCGTGAATTTTGATAAGCATCTTGGTCTCAGCTGCTGCATAGGTTGAAACCAAATTCATGATATCCCGAATCAAAGCCCACCGTGTATCCACGTCTTCCAAAAGCCGCTGCTCATAATCGTTCTCAAACAAGAAGGCAGTCAGCACCTCTGCCACGGCAGACGAGAACACACCGCCCTTGTTGGCAGAACTGTCCTTGATCTGTTTGATCTGCGTTGATGAAGCAATATACCGCCTTGCTGCATCATCGAAAAAGACATTGGCACCTTCGACAATGAAACGCAGTTCCTGGAACAGGCCGGTAAAGGCCCGGACGTTTCCATGGTTGATGGTATCTTTAAATCCGCCGCAAGGTATAAATGCCTGGATATTGGCCTGCTCAATATATTTACGGTTGGCCGGATCTGTAATGAAATTCCTGTGAAAGACAGCCCCGTCCTCCACCAAAGTGCCGTCGGGAAGCGTGATATTTTTTCCTTTAAGCGGCACCTGGAAGCCGTTTTTACCAAGCTTTTCTACCGGGAACCCCAAAGAGTTAACCCGTGGCGCTGTGTGACGCATAAACCCGATCTTCATCAATGCTTCTTTGTCCAGCCCGTCCGGGTCAAAAAGAATGGAACCGCCGTCAATGATCAGGCAGACCTTGCCTTTGTAACACTGGATTTCATTGGCTCCCAGGTCTCCGTCGGGGCCTCCTGTCATCATCAGGTTGAGATCTTCTTCTTTAACACCATAATGATCGATCAAGGTCCTGAATGCACCCATGACTGATGTGGTGGTCATACCGCTGATGTCTACCCGTCCGCCGATCTGATTCCAGATCTCGTCCATATCTGCAGTGACAGCCTTTGACTCACCATTGACGGCAAGCTCAGTGGTTTTTGCATCATGGGCAGACAGTCCGAAAATATCCCCGTTGTCCAGAATTCCGTAAGTATCATGGGGGATACCAAAACTTTTACCTGTGGTAATGGTGCGCCAGTGTGCATATCCTCTTTCTTTGGCCCTGAAAGCCACCGCATCCATCAGCGGGGCAGTTCCTTCGTCCGGTCCGAAGAATACCATTTCAGGTTTCCCATAATGATCCTTGACACTGGCATCAGGCAGCATCAAATCCATGATGCCTTCTGTATAATCGTACAATGCTTCCATACCATAAGAGGCATACAGGGCATGGGGTACCACAACGCCTTTGGAGCCGCTCTCACAAATATCCTTGTGTTTGAGACGCTGTGCTTTGGGACCCAGAGCATAATTGAGCAATACGGCATTGTCCAGCTCTGCAGCATGGTTGCCCGGAGTAACCCGGATCATCCTCAAACCGCCGCGGGCAATATCATCCGCCCGCAAGTGGGTACCACAGGCATAGTGGCCATTGGCAAAGAAAATACCAAAAACGAATTGCTCGAATACCAGAGGATCAAGAATCTGCTGGTCCATCCTAAATGCAAAGGACCGTTTCTCCGATTTATAAAAATTGGTCTTTAACGTTCCGGGAATGAATTTAAACATAAAGGAAAAGATGTCCTGGCCAAGAGGAAAATCCATAAACCGGACAGCCAGCATCCGTTCAAAGGAGTCCCATTCTTT
This sequence comes from Desulfobacterales bacterium, assembly GCA_022361535.1. The sequence goes on along the minus strand of JAKSAU010000845.1, from coordinate 14,584 downwards.
TTCAAGATCAGCAGCAGTCAACTCACCAGGTCCTGCCGGGTTGAACTTCAGGTCGAAAAGCCGGAACAGAAATTTGAGCAGGTCAGGATGTTCACAGGCTGTTTCCATGATGGTCCGGGACACATAGGTAAACTTATTGGACTCATGAATCCTTGAAGCAAAAGCCGCTTTGTGGTCAGCATTTTCCAGGCTTTCCATGATGTCCCTGTCACTCTGGTTGCCCCGTTCCCTGTAGATAAACATATGGGTGAAATCAATGGCATTTCCTGCAAACAGCATTTCTTTAAAATCAAGCTGACCGTTTATATACAACCGTGTCACATCAGATACGGCAAAACTTAAAAAAGACCTAAGGTCATCTATCAACGCCTGCTCTTTGGACCTGGCCAACTCCCCTTGTACATAAAGCGAGCAGATGGATGAGGGGACCTTTGCTTCAGTTGAATATGGCTCCCAGTATGCCCGGGTGATAACCAGGCCGTGGTCTGCAAACAGCTGACGAAGTACTGCAAGCTGGGGACGGGCAAAATCCGAGTTGAACATGAACCGGATCTCGCCGATATCAGACAGGTTAAACACCTCAATTAATGGGGTCACGGAATTGGAAATGGTTTCCAAAAATTGTTCATACCTGTTGCGGGTCAACCGTGGGGTCTGGATGTAGTTTTGATCCAGCCCAAAAAGAAAGCGGGAGCCTGAAAACCGGTCCGTATTGAAATCCGCAACGGTTTCCGGGCGGAACATATAGGTGTAATACTCTTTTTCAGGGTTATAGTAATACTCTCTGCGATGACCAACCAACTGGTTATCCAAGAGGGCCTCAACTGCATCCCGGGTTTCCTTGGTTGCGATTCTAACCCGCTGGACCTGGCGGCCCTGGTTAAGGTCAAAGTCAATATCCGCCACCCAGGAAGAAAGCTCCACCTTTTCTCCTTGAATCTTCAAACTTTTGGCAATTGAAGCCAGAATGTTTTTAAGGGAATCTTTAGTGATGGTTTCGAAAAAATAGTGGGGCAGTCCAAGATCGTTGAGAAGAATACCGGCTGCACGGTTGATACAGTTGGCGGTGATCAATCCTTCTGAGGAAAGGTCAATTACCGCTTCATACAAAAGGCTGGGGTTCAGATTAACGCGCTTGGCCTGGTTGATAATATAGGTCCCTGCCGAAACAGGTCCGTCGGTTTGGATCTCCATGAGGTCTCCTTACGCATCGCGTAGTTGAGGGGTGAGTATCGTAATAGATTTACAGGTCTTGTATTTGGGTGTAACTGGTTATGAATTAAGAAGTAAAATAACATTTTTATGGGGCAGCTTACAATATTTTAATCACTTGATGGATTGTAAATTTCGTAAATCTTAAAAATCCCTTGTCATTTTTGCAATTCGACAATGCTCTTATACCCATTACCGAACAGGGTCAACTAAAAACGTTTATATTTTAAAAAAACATTGTTTTTAAGGGTGAATATAAATAAGCGCTTATTTTTATTGGCTTTCCGGATTTGATGAGTGCGTTGCAGCTTCACGTTATCGTTTCAATTCAAATCAGGTTTTTCGGAAACCTAATGAAACCTCACTGAGCACCTTAAGGCTTTCGTTTGTCGGTGTTTCTCCATCGATATCCCGATCTGTATCGTTTTGCTATTATTCACTTCTTCAAAGTTGACGCCTTTACTATTTTGCCCCAAAGGTGCTGCAGACAATCTGCCACCCATTCCTTGCCGGACAAGGTCAGCTTAAAAAAAGGAAGGTCTGTGGTGGGTTTTAAAAACCTTTAGGGCTTTATACTCAGACTTGAAGTCCCTCTGGGTCATAGAGCATATCAGCATCTGACCTCACAGGTTTGCGATGCTGCAATAGCATTGCTTGACAAGGACATAACTTCTCTCATAAAATGCCTTTTGTGCCACATGGTGGTATAACCAATTATTATCCTTTTCAGGAGGCTGAGTGACACATCTTTCAGATCATCTCACGGATGACCAAAAGCAGCAGTTAAATGCGCTGGCAAATATATTTAAAGATTCGAAACACCGGGCAGACCGGATCATTGGCATCTTGTCCGATTTTCTCCTGGATGATGAGCAGCAGCAGATCCTGGGCCTTACCCCCTGGAACATATATTTTCTCAGTGCAGGCAGCTTCATGTCAGAAGAAAGCAGCCCCGAAAAAATGGCGCAGCAGTTACAAGCCTGGACTACTGATAGAGACCAGATAAGGATTCTCACAGCCATCTTCAGTGCGGTTCGCAACCCTGAAAAAGAACACATCAACGAGCCGCTCCAGTACAATGGACAGTCCATCAACCTGCCTTTAATCAAAGAAAGCATCTGTCTGGCGCTTGCTCTGGATCTTACTCATCCCACTACAGCACAGACCGTTTTACAAAACCTGGTCGAAACAGAACAGATATCCTTTGATGAGTTTTTAACCTGTTTTGGTCTTTCAACAGCAGGCCCCCACCCCTTTTTGCCAGGCACCATCCGACTGAGAATCACCTGCTCCCGCCCAAGTGTCCACCAGGTGCTCAAACATCATGAAACCAGGGTTCAAAAAATGCTTCACCAGGCCAACACAAAGGTCAGTCCGAGGTTTCTTTATTCCGATATTATCTTTGAGATCGCAGCCCAGGGATACACACCAATGGATATGAAATTTTCAGTGGATTCCATGGCAGCCCTGAAACTGCTTACCGGCAACCGACTCTACTCAGACCAAAGGGTATTTTTAAGGGAACTGGTTCAAAATGCTGTGGATGCCTGTAATCTGAAAAGAATCTTTGAGCCGGACCACAACCCTGAAATCGCCATTCAATTTGATCCCGAGTATAAAACCATCCGGTTTAAAGATAACGGCATCGGCATGGACCGGCAGTGGATTGAAAAGTACTTCTTAAAAGTGGGTATCTCCTTTTATCAGTCGGGGGACCTTAAGACCCTTCATAAAAGCAGGATGGACTGCCATTTCATCTCCAAGTTCGGCATCGGATTCTTATCCAGCTTCCTGGCAGCGGATCAGGTTGAAATCCGGACCCGGAAAAACAACGGCCCCGGCATGATCATAACCATTCATACACTTGAAGATTATTTTGATGTCAAAATTTCTCAGGAGCCCATGGAAAACGGCACTGAAGTGATCCTTTTCCTTAGCCCTTCCAACATAAGCTTTTCACGCAATATGGATTATGTCTGTTACCTGAAAAATAATTTACGCTTTCTCTCCATTCCGGTCACTCTCACCGATCACCAAGCCCGGACCAGCATCATCGGCAAAGAGACCTTCCCTTATGAGATAACAAACCGGACCGGCAGGGATTTTGTGGCACCGCTTAAATTCAAAGATGCTGAGGGCCATCTTTTTTTAAAGGCAAAAAAAGCAACAGATACCCTTTACGGACTGGATTACGCCAGGGGAGGAATCTCTATTTTCCAGGACGGCATCTTTGTTACCCAGACTGACAATCTTTTACCTGAAGGGGCCCGGCAGAACATTATCGGCCGGATAAATCTTATCGGTGAAGACCGGTGTGAACTTTCTATGGACAGGAACCGGATTTTCTGGACTGATGAGCAGTTAGCTTCGATGAAAAAAATCATCCGTACCGGTATTGTAGACCTTGTAAACATGGTCATCTGCGAGCCCGAGGACATGATTGACCAGAGCCTTATCAACCACCTGGCAATCTTCTTTGACTTTAATGAAATTGACGATGCCATGTATTCACGGCTCGACCATAGAATCCAGGCAATTATAGCCAAGCGGTTCAGAGATTTTATCCGGATCAACTTCGCCCATACCCAACACAACAGCCATGTGCCCGAGGCAGACGGTTATGCTGAAGACTGGCAGCAGGAGATACTCGACCGTTTTAGAAAAAGAAGCAGACCTCCCTTGTAGTGCTTTATAATTGAACAAAGACTGTTCGACTGGCAAGCAGATAACGCCAGTTTCGATTCCATACGCGTCTATTCCATACGCGTCTATATTGACACCACCATCAAACATGTTAGGATGTCATTTTTCTCTATTATTACAGGATTAGCTTATGACTCAGGATGCCATCTTTGCCCCTTCCGGCCCTACAGATGTTATTTTCATGGATAAACTGCCCGGCGTCCCAAGCCTGTTTGCCAAGTTGATCTGTCTGTCTATGGTCCGGCCCACCACTCTTGTGCCTGGCACTACTTTGGAAAACAAATGCGTGGTTTATCCGGGAGTAACCATTGACAGCGATAAACTTGAAACATTCAAACAAGTATGCGGATATAAGACCGGAGAGCAAACTGTCCCTGCTCCTTTTATCCAAATTCTGTTCATCGGTGTGGTGTCTAAGTTCATTGGCTCTTCTTTTTTTCCCATAAGCCCCATGGGCCTTATCCAGGTCGGACAGTCATATGAACTTAAGCAGCCGTTGTCGCCGGACCAGCCTTTGGATCTTTTCTGCCGGCTTCTGGATATGACCCAAACTGAAAAAGGAATTCACACCCGGGTTCTCATGGAAGCCGTACCTGCAGGCAGCCGGGGTTCAGGATCAGATATAAAATCAGATCCGGATGAAACAGACCTGATCTGGCAGGGTATTGCCACCTATTTTACCCGGGCCAAAACCAAACAGAAAAAAGAAAAAAAGCAAAGGGAACCGGATACACCCCTTCCCATCATGGAAACCATCCAGGTGCCGGAGAACACAGGGAGAAAGTATGCAGCTGTTTCCCGAGACTATAATCCTCACCATCTTTATGGATGGACTGCAAAATTCATTGGTTTCAAACAGGCCATTGCCCATGGTATGTGGAGTCTTGCAAGGGCTGGTGCCAGCCTTGAAAAAGCAGCAGGATTTCCAGAGCTGTCCGGCATGGAAGGTGCACTCAAACTGCCGATTTTCATGCCTGCGACCATTACCCTGGGATATGAGTTCACTGGCACAGAGGCGGCATTTGAGCTTCGGGACAAGGATACGGGAGTACCCCACTTGAAAGGCACGTACCGGTATTTAAAGACACCTGCTTAATCTGCGGCTATAGGAATTAATAATATGGGATCTGTTTTTGCGCTGAGTTCCGCTTTTTTCTGGGCTGTTGCTGTTATCCTGTTCAAAAAAGCAGGTGACACCTTCTCTCCTATCACCCTGAATATCTATAAAAGTATTGTAGCCATGGTTTTGATCAGTATAACCATGATTGTACTTGATATCCCCATTTTTCCGGATGTGGATGCCCGGACCTGGTGGGTTTTGTCCTTGTCTGGGTTTTTAGGAATCACCTTGGCTGATGTCTGCTTTTTTACAGCTCTAAACCGGTTGGGAGCCAGCATGGTTGCTGTTGTTGAATGCCTATACCTGCCTTGTGTCCTGTTCTTTTCTTTTATTCTTTTAGGAGAGCGTATGGGGCCATGGGGAGTTTTCGGCAGCATCCTTGTAATGTCTGCTATATTGGTAGGTTCAATCCCTTCAAAACCCCTGAAGTCAAAAAACAAAAAGACAGATACCATTGCAGGTGGAATTTTTGCAGGTGTACTGGCCATGGTTTTCCTGGCCCTGGGGATTGTCATAGCCAAGGATGTTTTGGATCATAGCAATGTATTTTGGGCCACCTTGGTCAGGGTTGTGGCAGGATGCATTTCATTGGCCGCCATTGTTGCCTGTCACCCCAAGCGGCGGCAGTTCATGGAAGAGATCAAATTTTCGAAAGCCTGGGTCACAGCGTTTCCGGCATCTGTATGCGGCAACTACATTGCCCTGCTCTTCTGGGTAGCAGGTATGAAATACACGACAGCATCCAGAGCAGCCGTTCTCAACCAGATGTGCACCATCTTTATATTTATCCTGGCTTGGCTATGGCTCAAAGAAAAAATGACAGGTCAAAAAATTATAGCCATCTGCCTTGCTGTAACAGGCGCCTATCTTGCAATCATCAACTAATTATCCGCCAAGTCTGCAGACAGTTTCATAAGATATGATTCAATAGTTCGTGACAATTCGTCAAGCAAAGAATCAGCAGGCATAGAAAAGACAATGGCCGGGATGATACCAAGATCCTTGACAGCTTTTGCCGTGGCCGGAAAATTCAAGTCAAACACCATACCGAGCTGAAATACCTTCATGTCATTTAAAGTGATGACCCTGTTAAAATCAAGACGCTGTTTGTTTAAAAGATGCATAACAAGATCATGAGAAACTCTGCCGTCATCTGATAGATCATGGGTGATAAAACCATTTCCTGACTCAACACTTTGATAATGGTCTTTCATGACACCATAAATATCTATCTTATCTGCATCCCTGAGCAGCCGTGCGATCAGATCTAAGTCACTTTCAAGCCCCAATGGCAGTCTTGGACGGTTGTGAAGAACCACTGCCCTTAATATCAGCTGTTTCTCTGTTTTGGGAATACCTTTTAAAATGTCATGACGGACCAAAACCTTTGCTCCAAGCGAACCATGATTTTTTGATTGGCCATCGGAAAAAGTACCAAAGGTGTCAAACTGGGGGAACCGCCCCATATCATGTACCATGGCTGCGGCCACAGCAAGACGCATAGTATTCGAAGAGAGGTTAAGGGACCGGCTAAGCATGCGGATATTATCACACACCCTCATTGTGTGTTCCTGTTTCAAGATATATGGATAAGGGTCGGCTGCCTTCTCTACAAACACATTGGTATAGGTGTAAAACCTGTCTTGAACACGTATCAGATCATCTTCAGTCATGCAGCATCTCTTCCATGGCTTCTATTTGGACTTTTCACCATTGAGTCTAGCCCCGGTGTCACCAACTGTCAAGTTAGCGAATGGCAAACTGATCTACCACTTGCAAGAAGGCTCGCTTATCCTAAGAAAAAGGCATCAGGCGCATTTTTTGAAAAAAATTCATCAGTCGTTTCTTAGGATAAACGAGCCGGTGTCTGCATTTACAATCGCCCTGTGGTTCAAACTTGACCCAGTTACAGGTTGCAGGTATAACCGCTCAAACTGATAAGCTAAAGGATCTGCCATGAAAATTAGATATAATGCCCCTGTTATCCTGACCTACGCCATTTTAGCCATTGTATGCCTGATGCTGCCTGTAAGCAAAACCTTAGGGTTGAGCCTGTCCTCGCCAAGCTATCTTTCTTTTTCCCAGCCACAGTTTTACCTGCGCCTTGTAACCCACGTCCTGGCCCATGCAAACTGGCAACACCTTATGGGTAATCTCATGATAATTCTTTTAGTCGGCCCTTTGCTTGAAGAAAAATACCGATCCTGGAAGCTGCTTGAAATGATGGTTGTGACGGCCGCAACCACGGCTCTTGTCAATGCTGCAGTTTTCTCTACCACTTTGATCGGGGGAAGCGGCCTTGCCTTTATGATGATTTTGCTCAGTTCCTTTTCCAATTTCAGGGCAAAAGAGATCCCTTTAACCTTTATCCTGGTTGCTGTCATATTCATCGGATCTGAAGTCGCAGCCATCCTTAAAATTGACCAGGTATCCCAGTTCAGCCATCTGGCAGGCGGGTTTATGGGTGCAGCCTACGGTTTCTTCCGGGGCGGCCGGGGATAACCGCCCCAAAATCAATCAGTCTTTGTTGACGTAGTGGTAATACCCTTGGGCAACCGTCCTGTACACCAGGTGGGCCAACTTGGTATAAGGCAGGAACGCCATCATGTTAAAGGCAAACAATAAGTGGATAAAATACATTGAATATGCTGCCCAGGGGATATCCAAAAGCCTGAGCCACTGGGTCAGCATGCCTGTGATTCCTAAAAACAATGCCAGTCCTAAAAGATACCAATCAAAATAACTGCTGGCCTGCTTCTCTGCATTCTTGCGTTCCCGGATCAAAATCAGGCTGCCTGCAATCAGAGCAATACCCGACACATTTGCCAGGATCTTGACCGGATTAAGCTGGGAATACGGTCCATGGCTGTTGAGCACATAAAGGGCAAAGACAAAGGCACCTGCCACAAACGCCAGGCTGACAAAAGAAAAAGAGACCATCATGTGGGATACTTTGCGCCCCTTATTTTCCGAGCAGGTTGAAAACCTTTGGTGGCGGATGATTTCAGGCAACCTTTTCACCATGGTGATAAGAAACTCTTTTATATCTAGCGTTTCAGGAACAGGCTTGCCTAAAGCCGAATAAGTAGCCTGCATATCTTTAATAAAGCGCCGGATGCCAAACAAAAAAACCAATCCCACGGCCGCAGACAGCGGCAGAAAAATCATCTCAATCAATGGGACCGGAAAAAAATTGGCAAAAACAATGGGACCGTCACCAGGCACGGGATTCATCAAGCCGGTCGCGAGCCCCAGCCCCAGAATGATGACCGCAGGAATAATAAACAAAAGCGGCAGCATCTTAATATCTCCCACAAGTTTGTGAAAAATGGCAGGCTTTGAATATTTGCGGATGGCCATGGTTCTGAGCGTTCCCAGCACATCACCTGGCCGGGCATCTCTCGGACAATATTGGGAGCAGTCTCCACAGTTATAGCACAGCCAGATGTCCGGGTTAGCAACAAGCCTTTCCTTTAACCCCCAAGCCGCATGGATCATTTCTTTTCTTGGAAAGGGGTTATCGTCGTGGGATAAGCTGCATACAACTGAACAGGTGGCACATTGGTAGCATTTTTTCAGGTTTGGCCCGGCCCCGGATTTAAGCTGGGAAATAAAATCAAGATCAGGTTCAATAAATGCAGAATCAGTCATCACAATCTCCTTTTCAATAAAAGGTCTGGATCAATATAGAGTTTGGTCAATGAGCATCTCAAGCATGCCGGCCAATTGGTCAGGATCTGCTTGATGATCCCTTAAAAAGAAATTGGCAAGGACAAAAAAGTAGTTGGACATGACAGACAGAGCCAGAACCTGGCTGTCTTTTTCTTTGCTGATTTCACCCCTGTCCTGGGCAGCTTGGATCAATTCGGTAATTTTATTTGCATAGGCATCATCATAGGCATTGATCTGATCCAGGGATTCACGCTCATAAAAGAACAAGCGGCTCAAATATGCCCTGGAAAGGGTGGAATGAGATGTATAGAAGGAAAAATACCGTTTTGAAATATGGACAAACTGTTGCTTGAAAGACACATTGTCAGGTACCGTGTCAATGGCATCCTGATATATGAATTTCAAATCATCAAAAAAGGCAGCAGCCAGCATAGACAGCTTGTTTGGGAAATGCTTGTAAATAGTGCCTAAGCCGATTCCTGCATGGGCTGCAACTGCTCTTATGGTCACTTTGTCATACTCTTTGGTTGCAAAAAAATGTCTTGCACTTTCAAGGATGACAGCCCTTGTTTCTGCTTTTTGTACCTGGCGCCTGTTTCCTTTTGGCTGATCCATATTTCTCCTTTTAAAATAACACATACCAATCAGTGAACATGTTCACTAAATAGATCTTGTTATTGGTTTTGTCAAGAGAAAAATCCAAAGACTGGCTTGCCCGACCCTTGCCTTAGCACCCATGCTTTAGTATTGACAATTCAACAACTTATCCTTTATATTGCCTGTCACGCTGTCAAGGTGCCCGGATCTGGAAACACCAGGAAAGGGGTAATAGGAAAAACGGTGAAACTCCGTTGCATACCAGCCAATGCCGTGATTGGGGACTTAAGCCTGCACATCGCCACTCTTTGGCCCGGCCTGATGAGAATTGGAAAGGACAAAGGGGAAGGCGCAGACCAAGGAATGATCCGTCAGCCGGAAAGCCTGCCTGGACACAATGAACCAAAGGATACCCGCTGGAATCGATCCTGTTGAATTGCTATTTCAAGAGGAGATATATTGCAGTGGAAAAAAACAAAGCCTTTGGTGCGTTGATAACCCGCCTGATCAATAAAGAAAGCTTGACCCGCGACGAAGCATATCATGCATTTTCAACCGTCCTGAACAACGACACCACAGATCTGCAGCAGGGAGCATTTTTATCCGCCCTCACCGCCAAAGGCGAGACTGCCGAAGAAGTTGCCGGTGCCTGGGAAGCCATTTATGAACTTGACACCACAAAGGTCAATATCGACTTAGCTGTTGCAGAAAACTCCGGTACAGGCATGGACACCTTTAAAACCTTTAATATCAGCACTGCAGCATCTATCATTGCAGCAGCCGGGGATGTGCCCATGGCCCGCCACGGGGCTCGTGCCATCACTTCTGTCTGCGGCACAGTAGATATGGCGGAAGCTTTGGGTGTGGATGTCGAATGCACGGCCCAGACTGTTGCCGAGAGTATAAATACATGCGGCCTTGGCCTGTTCAACGGTATGAGCCCACATATCCACCCAAATGCCCTGGGACGAATCCTTTCCCAGATTTTTTTCGGTTCTACCCTGAACATCGCGGCCTCCCTTGCTAATCCGGCCCTGCCAGCCATTGGTGTCCGTGGTGTTTATGCCAAGGAAATGATCATGCCTGTGGCACGGGTAATGCGGGAAATCGGCTACCACAGTGCCATCGTTCTTCACGGAGAAGTTGAAGGCACCAATGGTCTTGGCATGGATGAAGCATCGGTGTGCGGTACCACCCATTGTGCACAAATCAAGACCGATCTCACCACAGGAAAAAGAGATATCAAAGAATTCACCATTAATCCTAAAGCATTGGGGCTTGCAGCCCCCTCTGCTGACGCACTGAAACCGGAAGCTGACCTTGAAAACGAAACAGTCCGTTTTGCAGGCCTTATGGCAAACAAGGAAAACGGTCCAAGAAAAGATGCAATCCTCCTTAATGCTGGTCTCATTTTTCTAGCAGCCGGAAAATCCAACACCCTGGAACAGGGTATCCAAAAGGCCGCTGTGCTCCTTGAAAAACAAACTGCCTTTAACACCCTTGAAAAATGGGTTGCTGCCCAGAATACCAACTCGGAAAAAGGACTGAAAAGACTCCATGCGCTGGTATAAGTCGCAAGGAAATGGCAATGCACAAGATACCAACAGTGCAAAAAGAAAAAGGATAATCCATGGAGCTGTTAATCATCAAAACCGGGAAAAGGTACCTGCGGATAAAAGACGGAGCCTTTCTTGTGGTCAACCTGGATAAAGCATCTGTTTATCCCATGGATCAACTGGATCAGGTTAATGTATATGCAAGGGATGCCAAAGCTGAAGGTCTCAGCCAAGTTCACGTCAAAAAACTGATTCTCACAGAAGAGGATTTACAATGATTCAGATGGTCCTTAAAGGGTTAAGGCAGATCGAAGTGTTGGATCAGCCGGCACTTGAGCCTGACCCGGGTGGCAGCAATATTGTGGTGGATGTTTTGGCTTGTGCCATCTGTCGAACCGATGCCAAAATGTGGGAACAGGGCCACCGGGATCTTGTATTTCCCCGGGTACCCGGTCATGAAATGGCTGTGCAGGACGCCAATGGCAAAAGGTATATTGTCTGGCCTGGAAAAAGCTGCGGCGACTGTCAATACTGCCGGTCCGGGAAGGAAAACCTTTGTGATGATATGAGGATCACAGGATTCCATGATGACGGAGGATTTGCCAGCAAGGCCCTGATCCCTGCTGAAAGCCTTATTCCGATTCCGGATCACCTGGACGCTGGTATTGCATGCTTTGCCGAACCTTTAGGGTGTGTAATCAATGCGTTTGACAAGCTTCCACTTGAAACAGGCAAACGGCTGCTCATATACGGCGGGGGCACCATGGGACTGATAACAGCCCTATATGCGAACCACCTGGGACTCAACGCGCTGATCCTTGAAAAAGACGAAGCTAAACTTAAAAAAATCATGCCCATCCTTGAGGCAGAGCAACTAGAGTGCGTCAAGGAAACACATGAAAGCTTGTTTGACTTGGTTATCAACGCCTGCCCGGATTATATTGCCTTTTGCCAGGCCATTGCCAAGGTGGACAAAGGCGGACACATTTCCTTTTTTTCCGGCATCACAAAAAATGAAACCCTGGAAACCAACCTGGTCAACCTGATTCACTATAAAGAGGCAAGTATCAGTGGTGCCTATGGGATGAAAAAATCGGATATGGAACGGGCAATTCCTTTTTTACTTTCCCATGGACCTTCCCTGACCCGTTTAATTGAAAAGACCGTATCCCCTGAAAAAGCGCCTGTTCTTCTTTCCCGTGTACTGGCAGGCCGGGATTTGAAATACATCCTGGATTTTTCAGGCAAGAATATATCTGACATGCCTCAATTTCAACCAGCGCAGCCGTCCACGCCCATGGCAAAAGAATCAACCAGGAAGAAAGCTTACGGGTCTTCCCTATCAAAAAGCGCGTTATGCATGGAAATCCTTGCAGCAATCTCGCCACCGGACAAAACCATCGCATCCATCGCCCGGGCCAAAATGGATGATAAAAGCAAACCCCTGGGCGCTTTGGGCAAACTTGAGCCTCTTGCCGTAAAAATGTGCAGGGTATTAGGTACCCTAACCCCCAAAATTGAAAAAAAAGCACTGTTGGTTTTTGCTGGGGATCACGGCATTACAGAAGAAGGGGTATCAGCTTTTCCTAAAGAAGTGACAGGCCAAATGGTGGACAACTTCCTTAATGGTGGAGCTGCCATAAATGTCCTTTGCCGCCACCATAATATTGAAATGAAGGTTGTGGACATGGGCGTAGAAAAAGAGTTTTTGGCCCACCCCAACCTGATCCGGGCCAAAGTTGCCCCTGGTACCCGTAACATGGCGATAGAACCTGCCATGACATCAGACCAAGTGATCCAGGCAGTAGAAAACGGGATGAAAGCCTTTTTATCTTTTTCTGGTTCACCATCAAACCAATCCCCTGTTCAAATCATAGGTCTTGGTGAAATGGGTATCGGCAATACGACCTCAGCATCAGCCATTATCTCTGCGATCACGGGTATTACGCCTGCCCAAGCCACAGGACGCGGTACTGGTGTGGATGACAAAGGACTTTCCCACAAGACTGAGGTGATTGAACGGGTACTCAACTTCCACCAGCCGGACCCGAAAAACGGATTGGAAATTTTGCGTACTATAGGCGGTTTTGAATTGGCGGGAATTGCAGGCGCCACGCTTGCGGCAGCCTCGAAAGGATGTGCTGTAGTTCTGGACGGGGTTATCTCAACGGCTGCAGGGCTTGTGGCCTATCTTATCAATCCTGATATCCAGGGTTATCTTATTGCCGGCCATCAATCCGTGGAGAAAGCCCAGGCAGCAGCACTGGCCCATATGGGCCTGGAGCCTGTGGTTGATTTATCCATGCGGTTAGGAGAAGGCACAGGCGCGGCCCTGGCCATAGATCTTGCCGAAACGGCCTGCAAGCTAATGAGTGAAATGGCATCTTTTGATGAGGCCAAAATATCCCGGTCTCCCAGTACATGAAACTCAAAGCACATTGGCCTGACTTACCTGTTGCAAAACCGGTCAAACCCCGTTAGCATATCACCTTGATATATAACCCCCTCCAAGGAGACCAATACAATGGACATTCTTGATACGATAAAAACAAAAGGACTGCTTTTCGACGGGGCCATGGGCTCCATACTCATTGCCAAAGGCCTTGAGGGCGGAGAAGCCCCTGAAGCATGGAACCTGACCCGCCCAGATGATATTCAAGGAATACACCAGGACTATTATGATGCCGGCGCAGATATAGCCACGGCAAATACTTTCGGTGCGTCTGCCATAAAATTAGCGAAAATGAAAGCCCAGCAAGACATGGAAGATATCAACAGGGCTGGGATAAAACTGGCGCGCAAGGCTTGCGGCAAAGGTCAGTTCATTGCCGCTGACATGGGAGATCCCGGTGAAATGCTTTCCCCCATGGGAACATTATCCAAGGAAGAAGCCCTGGACTGCTTTACAAGCCAGGCAAGCATACTTGCCGAAGAAAGCCCGGATATATTTATTATTGAGACTATATTTGATCTTAATATTGCATGCACGGCCATTAAGGCCATCCGCTCGGTAACAGACCTTCCTGTTGCCTGCACGATGACCTTTAAAGAGACCCCTAAAGGGTTTTTCACCATCTTTGGCAACGCACCTGAACAGAGTATGAAAGCCCTTGTTGATGAAGGGGCTGACATGGTAGGAGCCAACTGTGCCATGGGAAGCGACACAATGATTTCGCTTGCAGGCGAGATAAGGAATGCTGTTGACGTTCCAATAATTATCCAGCCAAATGCAGGCCTGCCGCAAACAGGCCCGGATCAAAGCGTAACATATCCGGAATCCCCCCAATTCTTTTCAGACAACCTGATGAAGATAAAAGCGTTGGGTGTAGAGGTTCTCGGCGGCTGCTGCGGCACCACTCCAGAGGACATCAATACGGTACGCCAGAAGTTGGATCAATAGACGGTTCATTAATCTATAAAGGATATATGTCATGACCACAGTTGAAATTTCTGCGGGTATCTGCGGATTTATGACAACAGTAAACGCACAAGATAAGGGAGGCTATAAGGCCTGCTTTCAACTGGACACCCAGTGCCCCAACTGGAAAAAAGTGGACGAAATCCTTGGGGGAGAAGAGTTGAATGTTATGACCGAGTTGTTCAAAGACAAAGCCACTGGTGAACTCAATTCCCGTGTCCTTGACGTATCTTTTAAAACCATCCCCCACGTCTCATGTCCTGTGATATCCGGAGTGCTCAAATCTTTGGAAGTATGTACCGGCCT
>JAKSAU010001019.1 GCA_022361535.1 Desulfobacterales bacterium | reverse complement strand
TTTTTGATATTTTTGCAAGCATAATTATTACGAATTATAATTATTTAATACATATATTAAACATTTAAGATATGAGTAAATTAAAGACACGCGTTTTTCTTATGTTAGCATTTATATTTTTAGGGGGTGTCACTGCTTTTTCGCAAGATTCAGCAACTGTAGATACAGGCATTACCTCCTGGATGCTTACATCAACAGCTTTGGTATTGTTAATGATTCCCGGGTTAGCAATGTTTTACGGTGGTTTAGTACGTTCTAAGAATGTTTTAGGAACAATGATGCACAGCTTTGCAGCTATGGGAATAATGGCTGTATTATGGGTAGCCGTAGGTTACTCTATGAGTTTTGGCCCCAATGTTCTTGGAGGATGGTTTGGCTGGAACAGCGATTATTTCTTCCTAAGAGGTATTGATGAAACAATAATGGAAGGCGGAGTACCTGAATATGTTTTCTCCATGTTCCAAGGGAAATTTGCCATGATTACTCCTGCTCTTATCGCCGGCGCTTTCGCCGAAAGGGTACGATTTAAAGGATATGTAATTTTCATAGCTCTTTGGGGCATTTTAGTATACAACCCTCTTTGCCATTGGGTATGGGCCGAAGATGGTTTCTTATACCAACTGGACGCAATAGACTTTGCCGGTGGTACCGTAGTTCATATTTCTGCTGGTATCAGTGGTTTGGTAGCGGCTATTTATCTTGGTGGTCGTCGCCAACATCCTAAATTAGCTGTACCACCTAACAATTTAACTATGACATTGATTGGTGCCGGTTTACTTTGGGTAGGTTGGTTTGGTTTTAATGCTGGCAGCTCTGTAAACAGCGGGCTTGACACAGCCCAAGCATTAACAGCCACACAAGCCGCAGCTGCTGCCGGTGCCATGGCGTGGATGATAATTGAAGGCATGCACCAAGGTAAAGCCACAACATTAGGTTTAGCATCAGGTATATTAGCCGGACTGGTTGCTGTTACCCCTGCTGCTGGTGTAGTTACCCCTGCTGGAGCTATGGCTTTAGGTGTTCTTGCATCTGGTATTTGCTATCTTGCTGTTATACTAAAAGAAAAATTAGGCTATGACGATACGCTTGATGCATTTGGCGTGCATGGTATTGGTGGTATTGTTGGTGCAATTTTTCT
>JAKSAU010000105.1 GCA_022361535.1 Desulfobacterales bacterium | reverse complement strand
GTAGATGTTACCGGCAAAAAAGAAACCCTTGCCTTTTTTGAGCAAAGCAACTCCATGGGCGATGTTATCCCCCTGGTCAATTCATTTGCCGGTGACATCAACATGAAGATGTTCAACCGCAATATTGATAATAAACTTTATGTCCAGCAGCAACAAGAACCCCAGGCACCGGGCGGTTTACAGTTTGCCGGCGGTGCCGGCATGTACGGCGGCGGTATGATGGCCATGCAAGGCAGCCAGGGATTTACGACCCATCTGAAAGTTAAAGACATTATCCGAGGTATGGTTACAGGGGATTTGAACAATGACGGGAAAACACAAGTTGTAACTGCTGCTGATAATAAGCTAATGTTTTACCGGGTTGAAGGCACCATGTTGGTTCTCGAAGAAACTCTGGAGTATGAATCCTATATTCGAATTATTGCTCTTGATCTTGCCGATATAAATGGAAATGGATATCCGGAGCTCTTTGTATCTGCTCTTACCGTTCATTTAGATACTATAGAGTCCTTTGTTGTGGAATATAACGGAACAACTTATACCACTTTGGTTGAAGACGAGTCTTATTACTACAGGGTAGTAACAACAAACGAAGGCAACCAGGTGCTGTTGGCCCAGGATAAAGGGAAAGATCCTTTTGATGGCCGTATTCATGTTATGAGCCCACAAGGAGATGCTTATACAGAAGAAAAACGTATCCGCATGCCAAGAGGCACCTCTGTTCTTTCCTTGGCAAAAGGACCTGTTAGAGGAGAAAACTCTGAAGAATACCTGACCATCAACCGCCATAATCGTCTGGTTGCTGTAAATGATGCCGGCGGCATGGAGTGGGAAAGTACAAATAAATATGGAAAGAGCAATAATTTTTGGCTGATGCCCAAATCTGCTGCTGGTGGAGAAGGTGAAAGAGACCGCATGTACATGAATCCGAGGGTCAAATTTCATGCCTTGGGAGAGGACGAAACTGCCAAGGCCTTTGTTGTTCGAAATTTTGAAGTAGGCGGGGGGGCATTCGGGCGGATTAAACGTTTCAAAGAAGGATATATCGAAATCATGGCCTGGAATGGGATTGCCATGGCACCGGTTTTTCAAACTATGCCGGTTCAAGGCTGGATTTCTGACTTTGACGTGGCTGATATAGACGGGGATGGTAATTACGAGTTGATTGTCTCAGTGGTCAGCCGTTCAAAAATTACCATTCTATCATCTGATAAAGGTTCAAATATCATATCTTATAAATTAAAATAGCGAATGCAAATATAAAAAATAATTGACAAATATATGAAAATATAATTAAAGAGTGTATTAATCTGAGTGGAGCCCTATTAAAAGGAGGGGTTTCACGGTTTTCAGGCAGTAAATTAATTAAAGGAGAAAAAGATGAAAAAACTAATTGTTGTAGCTATTGCAGCAGTTGCAATGTTTGCAAGCTCTGCTTATGCAGCTGACTGGAATTTTTACGGTTCTGCACGTATTTGGACTTTTAGCACAGATGTTGAAGAAATTGGTACTAGCGATAGTGACAGAAACACCAACTGGGAACTGTCTCCCTATTCCCGTATCGGTGCCAATGTTAAAGTATCTGACGAACTGAGCGCCCGTTTTGAATATGGTACTGGTGTTAACCTTCGTCTGCTCTATGGTGAATGGAATTTTGGTTCAGGTTCTCTGACTATTGGTCAGGATTATGAGCCCATTTATCTTGCATACTCCAACCAGGCTTATGATGGAGACGGCATGGGCGGTACTGGTGATGCTTATAACGGACGTTCCGCGCAGCTGAAATTGAAATTTGGTGAATTCCAGGTTGCCCTTCTTGAACCATTCTCTGGCGATAATTCTAACGGTAGTTACTTTCCCACTTCAACTGGATCAGAAGTTACAATCCCCAAGATTCAGGCTCGTTACACCTTCCGTTTTGACAATGGTTCTGCCAGAATTGTTGGTGGTTACAACACCTATGAAGAAACACTCGGCGGAAATGACGTAGATATCACTTCTTATATGCTCGGTGCTGGAGCCGACTTTAATTTTGGTGCTTTCCGTCTGGCTGGTAACGTTGTTTGGGGTGAAAATGCTGCTGCCCTCATGGCAGTTGACGCTAATAACTTGGATAACGCAGCGGGTACTCAATTTGATGGTATGGCACGTGTTACTGCTGGTGGCGATGACGTAAATGACTCTGAAATCATTGGTTTCCAGATTATCGTTGGTTACACAGTGAATGACATGATCGGTCTTGAAGCTGGTTACGGCTGGATCGAAGAAGAAGTTGACAACGTGAGTGGTGATGATGAAGCCGCTAATTACTACGTGCAGATGCCCATCACTTTGGCTCCTGGTGTAAGTGTTACACCTGAAGTCGGTTTCTATGACTACGAAGAAGATGGTCAGGACGAAATTACTTATTTCGGTGCCAAATGGCAGATCAACTTCTAATTTAGAAGTTATCCCACACAAAACTGCCTGAATTTTTAACGGGCAGGTGATGCTAAAATCACCTGCCCGTTTTTTTATTTTCAATCTGCTTATTCCATTTCTCTTTGATTCTGCCCCTTTCAAAACCGCGGTTTTTATAGCGACAACTTTATTTGTTTATATCTGAAATACAACTATTCGGTCTAAAAGCATTTAGTGACCAATTATATAGCCAGTTCTTTTTCACCAACCACTGACGGTTTTCTGTATTTGTTTTAAGAGAAATGTCTAAATGTTGAAGAATTGTAAAAAAATGTTGCGAAAGGTGTTGACAGGGTGGTTGTTAATCTGATTAATTGTTTGTGAACAATGTTTAACAAAGAAACGCATGGTCTTTCCCTTAAAAAAAACAGATGTTTAAAAGGAGCATCTGTTTTCTATCAGGCGGGAAAGCGGGTTCAACCCTAAACAAAAGGAGAAAAGATGAAAAAATTAATGGTAATTGCTGCGTTGCTTGTCTTTATGACCGGCTCTGCCTGGGCTGCTGCTGAGTGGAACTTCTACGGCTCTGCACGTGTCAGTACTTTCTATTCGGACTATGAGAATAATCCGTTTATTGCAGGATCACCGGACACTGATGATTTTGAAATGGACAATAACGGCAATGCCCGTATCGGTGCCAGAATCAAAGTCAGTGATTCTCTGACAGGCCGGTTTGAATACGGTGCTAAAAGTGGTGATGTGAACCTGCGTATTCTTTGGGGTGAATGGGATTTCGGTGCCGGCTCTTTAGGGGTTGGTCAGCATTATACCCCCTTAATCATGCCCTATTCTAACCAGGTGTATAATATTTATGCACGTGAAGATGGTGATACCAACATGAGCCTGTTTGGTATGCTCTATGGGAAGCGTGAGCCAATGATCCGCTTGAAGTTCGGGAATTTTCAGATTGCTGCAGTAGCACCGAGGACAAGGGTTTATTGTGCGCCATCCGGGCTTGGTTCAGGTATCTTAGGCGTTCCGATACTGGATAGCCAACCAGATACTGAAGTAACGTTCCCCAATATCCAGGCTAAATATAAATTTGATTTTGACTGGGGGCATATTAATCTCGCTGGCGGATATCAGACATATGATCTTGTCGACAGTGGTGATGAGTATTCAGTAGATTCTTATGTCTTGGCTTTGGGCGGACGTTTGAATGTCGGTAAAGCATATTTTAAAGGTAATATCTGGGGGGGGCAGAACGTCGGTAATCTCGCTGATATTCTCGTAAGTGGAAGTATTACTTCAACAGTAGCATCCGCAACTTCGGGTGATGACCTTGACGGCGCTGGTTTGGGCTTTGCCAAATGGGATGATGGCTCATTGACAGGTAACCGCGGTGTCACAGATAATGATGCGCTTGCCGGTTTGATCGTTGCAGGGTATGAGATCCGCAGAGGCCTTTACATTGAGGCTGGTTATGGCTATACCAAAACTGAATTGGATGAAGCAGGCTCTGATAAAGACGATGCTACAACCTGGTATTTGCAATCGACAATTTTCTTAGCAGAAGGCGTGTTCATAACACCTGAAATAGGTGGATTTGACGGCAAACAAGAAGGGGATCCAGAAATCTTTTATTTTGGTGCAAAATGGCAGATTAACTTCTAATAAAAGCAATATCAGCAGTCCCGCCTGAGATTTTGAAGGCCCGTTGATGTTTAAATCAACGGGCCTTTTTTGTTTTTACTACTCATGTTGTGCTAACACGTCTACCCTTGACCAAGTGGAAGACAATCAAGAGTAAAAGGTTCTATTCAGGCAACGGTTAGGTATGAAAAAAACAATATGAAGTGAGCGGTTCTAATCGCAAACTTGATTCGGTATTATGGGTGCTTAAGATTGTAGGGTGCCTCTTAGAGGTGGTTGGTCAGGAGTCATCTCTCCCATATCTGCAAAGGTTTTCTAAGGTTGCAAGTGCACTTCTCAGGCGAAGATTAATAATTGGTTCTATAGATATTTATAATTGCAAGGTTTATTAGGGCCCACTCCTTATGGATCAAGAAAAGTTATGAAGTTTTATTGTAAAACCTCCTATACTCCTCTCTATAGCTTGCTGGTATAAGAACCTATCATGAAAAAGAAAACCCGATCACAAAGAGAATTACGATCGGGTGTATCAGTTGTTGTGCAAAAAACTAGAACAGATATTTCCAGACCTTCCAGCCGACTTCCTCTTCAGGCTGCCAGCCGGCAGGGACCTGCATAAGATGTTCAGGATTTTTGCGTTTCAAGTCATTGAGGTATTTTTGCTTTTCCTGTTCCATTTCTTCCCAGGTAACTGTAGTTCTTTCAAAAACCTTCTGGTTGATGGCAGCGGCGATCCGATCCACTTTTATGACTAGTTCATCGCTATTTTTTGATTGTTCAAAAAAAGCCATGTATCTTTTGTTTTCCATATCGTAGACTCGTGCATCTATACTGAAGGAACCGGCTAAGCGAGTGATAGTTCCAGATAGCACGTATTGGGCGTCAGTTTTCTGGGCCACCTTTTTTATTAGTTCGCTACCTGAGATATCTTTGAAATCGGCTTGAACTTTTTCCATCTCCTTGGGCGGAATGACAGCCACTTTTTCAGGCCATGACAGGCGTGAGTAGAACATTCTGGAAATGCCTTTTTTGACATAGC
>JAKSAU010001018.1 GCA_022361535.1 Desulfobacterales bacterium | reverse complement strand
TGACTACCCTGCCACCCAGGAAAAAAAACAAGACGTCTTAAAAACCATACTGGAGGACATACCAGATCACATTATTTTTGTGCCATACCAGCTTGAGGATAAAGGATTTGGTGAACAGCTCATGGAAAAGGGATATGACAAAACTAAAAATTCCCTTTTTATCATGGAGGGTCTGGTCATGTATATTGACCCTGACTCAGTACAACGGCTTTTTTCTTTTATTTCAAAAAACTCATGCCCTGGAAGTGCTGTGATCTTTGACTTTCTTCCCCCGGGCATCGAAGATGGCACCATCAAAAACCGGGCCGGAAGAAACATGTACAAATGGGCCATAAAAAAAGGGGAACCCTTTAAATTCAGCATCGACAAAAGCCATTTACCTCAATTCCTATCTAAAGTTGGATTCAACAATGTTAATGCCGTTGCAGCAGAAGATTGCAGGGGTAAATATTTCACCGGTAATAACCGTAACAGGGCAATCTCTCCATTATTCTCTTTTGCCCATGCCACAGTTAAAGAAAAATAACCATGAAGGTTGTTTGTTTATTCAAGAGTTTGCAGCAAATTTAAATACAGATAGAGTATGCCGCACATCTGATTATTGAAAACTTTATTTATACTCATACGCAGATGTCGGATTCTTCCGGTCATATTTGAGTTTGATCTTTCGTTTTAATACATCCTTATACAGGTTTGGTCCGACAACTTCATCCGGTGTAACGTTGCCAAACAGCCGTTCCATTTGTTCTGAATAAACCAACCGTTCTATCAGGCCGTTTCCCGGTGAAACTTGAATTGAAATCGCATTCGATGGACAGATATGCCAGCAGCGGAAACAGACAATACAGGTCTGATGAAATTGCACCTGTTTATCATTGACTTTAATGCTGTTACTTGGGCACTCTTTGACACAATTCCCACAAAGGGTGCATGCATCAGAATCAACCTCGGGCAAAGGAGTGGCTTTCTTTTTAAGTGCATTTAAATAAGGCCCAATGGTGTCATAAAAAACGCCTTTGCTGATGGAATCTATTTGAAAGTGCTCCGGTAATGCCGTGCCATGTATTATGTTTGCGGCAACAGCTTGTCCAAAATCTTTTGCAGAACTAAGATCTTTGGCGTTTGGACGTTCCGGGTAAATCCCAAAAAGTGTCGGGTATGTTGAGGTTCCCCTTAACTGGACACCTCCGATCACATTAGCCCCGGCTTGCTCGAGGCTCTGCCCTAAATGCCGCAATGATCTTGCAGGAGACCCACCCGAAGTGATGAATACAAATGCTTTTTTCCCTTTAAAATCAAATCCGCCGGATTTTATAAACTCAGGCATGACTTCAGCTGGCCTGTTCTCAAAAACCGGGCACCCGACACCTATAATATCTGCATCATCAGGTAGCCAGTTTTTGCGATTTAAAAAATTAATATGCTGGACCTCGATTCCGCTATCTTGCAACCCGTTTCCAATCGAAAAACTTGTTTTAAGTGTGTTACCTGTCTGAGAAAAAGTTAATATGCTTGCCTTCATAGTAACCCTCCATTAAATGGTATCAACTGAAACCATTGACTCTTTTAAGAAGTAAGGCCTTATGGTATGTCTTTATCTTCTTCAGGGGGCATTG
>JAKSAU010000082.1 GCA_022361535.1 Desulfobacterales bacterium | reverse complement strand
AGGATTTTTGAATCCAGAGTAGGAATATCCGTTTTCCTTAAATCCACTTTATTATATTGCATGATTAATGGAATTTTAAACAGATCAAGTTTATATGTTTGTAGATTTTCATAGAGCTGATTGAGAGACTCAATATTCTTTTTGCGTTGATCTTTTTGAATATCAGCGACAAAAACGATTCCGTCCACCCCTCTTAAAACCAATTTACGGGTCGCATTATACTTGACTTGCCCGGGAACGGTATACAACTGAATGGTCACATCAAACCCTTTGATTTGTCCTACATCAAAGGGAAGAAAATCAAAAAACAGGGTCCGGTCATCATGGGTTTTCAAACTGACCATTTCCGTTTTAATCTGCTCTTTGTATGCCTGATTTATGTATTCAAGATTGGTTGTTTTTCCGCCCCGCCCAGGACCATAATAAACAATCTTGATCTGAACTTCCCTAGTTTTCACATTGATAAGCGCCAAATCTTCTCCCCCTTTTCATTCAGGGTTGTTTAGAGGTGCCAGCAGGAAATCAGCTCCCTGAAAGAACTTGATTTATTTCCTTGATGGTTTCTGCTACCTTCAGCCGCACCATCCCCAAAGAGACATCTTTATTGAACATGGAAATAAGAAGGGTATCACTGGTAACCTTGTTAAAATGAATACTTGACTTCTCCCCTTTGTGAAACAAGAGTGAAAACTCCGATTCCCCTACCAGCCTGGCCATCGCATCCACAGCAGCGAAATTGCCCGCAGCAAGGGCGGCAAAGGCAGTGGAATCCAAGTCTGTTTTGCCGTTATCATGTTTGGCAATTGCATTTCCGCTCATGTCCATATAAATGACATGATCGACTCCTGCGGAAATAAGATGAGACTGGATGGCGTTATCTATTGCGTTTAATTGGTCTTGATCATACATAAGAAAATAATATCCCCAATCTGTTAAAAGTACACTATTCCTATTTTAATACTTACAATTCACAGCAATTATAAAGATTGCATCAACAGTAATCAACCATCATCACGCCTATTTTAAATTTGGCTTGTTGATTTTAATCCTGTGTCCTTTACCTTCTCTGCCTGGTCATTGCGATCTTAAGGCTGGTTACCAGTCGGTTAAAAGCCTCGATCAGTACGCCAATTTCATCTTTTCGGCTGGTGGCAATCTCTTCCAAGTCCATTTGTCCCTGAGAAATCAAATCTGCACGCATGGCCATATCGTTTATGGGCTTTGTTATACCGTTACCGATCATCAGACCAATTATAATAGAAATAACCACAGCACCAATCCAGATGTACATAATAATTTTTTTAATTTCTTCTGCAGGCTGCATGACTTTGTTTTCCGAGACCACGATGCCCACGCTCGCGTTGATGGCCGGGATAGGTGCATATGCAATAAGAATACGGTTTCCACCTTCTGTGTGGGAACCAATACCCTGGGTGCCCATCATCATCTGTTTGATTATGGCTTTGAATTCTGCGTTTCCTGTCTCCAATGCATTATCTGTTTTTACAGTCTGGGTCCATGACTTGTTTTTGCTGCTCATTCCTGGTTTAGCAAGTAATTGGCCTTTTTTCCCCAGCAAAAAAGCCTGGGAATCATATCCGATATCCAGTGAAATGATATCTTTTTGTATGGTGTCCAAAAGAACGTCAAAGCCAAGGACTCCAACCAGGGTTCCGTTATCGAGATATACTGGTGTGGCGCAGGAAACAACCAATTTTTTCGTATTCACATCAATGTAAGGATCGGTCCAGACAGTTTGATCTTTCTCCACGGCGCCGACATACCAGCTTCTTTTATTGGGTATAAATCCTTTTTCAGCACCAATTACATCAATAACCCCCTGGTTGTCTGCCACAAAGACATTGTTCTCTGTTGCCATGTATCCCAACTCAAGATACGGATTTTTTTGAACCAGGCCTTGTAGAATAAATCCTATTCGCTGAAGTTTTAGAATTTCCGGTGCCAGGCTAATTTTAAGTTCAGAACTTCCGTATGCACTCCCGGTCCAAGGCATAAGCATCTTGTATCCAAGATCCTCTGTAATATCGTTTCTTCCAAACGTATGGGATGCATGGATAGCCAGTCCTTCAATCTCTTCCTGGAGCCGGCTGAATATATTGTTATATTCGTTTGCTTTCTGGGCAGTTATCAAATTAAGATGGGATTCAGCCTGAACAGACAGTGCCGCGGTTCCCCTGCTTGCGGAAATAAACCCCACAACAGATAAGGCTGATATAACAAGGAAAACTATAATCAAGGTAATTTTAGCCTTAATTGACATTCCTGATATTTTAGGTTTTTTAACCGGGACTTGCGCGGATGGCTCCAATTGTTCCGGGTCTTTTTTGTCTTCTGCCTCTTCTGAAGGTTCTGATACGTCGTTCTGGTCACTGGAAATTTGTGCCAAGGCGTCAAAAATTTCGCTTTGATCCTGATCATAAGCCGTATCATTATCCGCAAACTCCGGATTCTCAATGACATTGACATGACCACAATTCTGACACTTATACCTGGCAGTGGGTTTGGTGATCGATGACATGTCCAATTGATGTTTGGCAGAGCACTTCTCACAGGCAGTAATCATGGTTCCACTCCTTTACGCCACATGGCATTTGAAATATTCCTCTGGTCCTTTTTTACGACAATAAAACAAGACCGTTTTTCTTTATTCTTGATTAATGATCCCAGTTAGTCAAAGCAATTTCCAGGCCAATTCAAACAATCTTATAGTAACGGGTCACTTCTACGAGATTTTATCAAATGAATCTTATGGTTTTTGATGTTCTTTAATCAGCCTCTGACCATCAAGAAAACTTAAGATCCAATCAAACCCCAAGTGCATCAGGGCCACTTCGTCTTCAGCCGCCTTATCAATACGGTCTGAAGGTATATCAAATCTTTTCAAGAAAGTGCTTTCAAAAACGA
Organism: Desulfobacterales bacterium; assembly: GCA_022361535.1. The sequence goes on along the minus strand of JAKSAU010000082.1, from coordinate 5,641 downwards.
ACCTTCGAAATGTGTCCATATTGTAACTGGCCATAAACGCCATATTCATGGCCGGATTCTCAGACCCTTTTTCACTGGAGGTCTTTTGATTATGCAGCATTGATGCAACCCTTGCCCATGCACTATTGTGCTCATTGTAAACATCCATGCCCTGGTCGTTCATCCACTTTGCGGGTGACCAGTTTTCGCCTTTGCCGTGCCCGAGGCAATGATCATGACGAACAAGGCTGCAGGAAATTTCAAATCCGTTTTTTCCGTCTCCATAGATAGCGGGTTCCAAGGGATATGCACGACAAGAATAGGGTCTGTTTTCGTAGACCAAACACCCCTTTTCAGACAAAAAGGAGCAGGGATTTCCATTTTTGTCACTCATTTTGAGCATTACACTTGGAAAATTGGGGTTATACCTGAATGCCGTAATCGTATGGGTGACCAGGAATTCATCTGAGGTCATGCCAAGATGATTCTTCAAACGGATAATATCGTATGGATAAAGCAGCATGTCTGCGTTCCTGCAACAGCGTGTAAAACAAGGAATTTTTTCATTGCAGGCGAAATTAAAAGTATCATCTTTCAAAAGAGTGGTGTTTGTATGGTCTGATTTATTATTTTTCATAGTACGAATAATTGTTAAAGCCTTCCATTTTCATTATTCTCCACTTGCTCGTGGGCGATTCAAATGCCTTTATCTACCTGCAGTAGCTTCAAAAGTCCATATTTTTATCTTAAAGCAGCAAGTAAAGACGAATTATACTTATTCTTCTTCGGTTAGAAAAATCCATCGCTGCATTTGAGGATCGCTGAAACTGACAGGTATCCAATCTTCATGAATTTGCCCCATTTTGTTCTACCATTGACAAATTGCGTCATAATTATAGTCACCATCAATCAAAATACCGTCCAAATGCCTCAGAGATTCGAGGTCCGGAAATTTTGGTAATCTTGAGACGTCCCAAAATAATATTTGACGCTTCATGGTACCTTTAAAATAAAGGTTGCGTTCTTTTGAAATCACACTGAATAAAATGTTACGATTTCCATAATCTGGGTAAGGGTAATGTTAATCAATATCAAGAAAATGGGGTCCACCAGTTTCAGCTGCTGACATTATTTCATTTGTATCTGGTATATTTGACGGCATCATGAAGAAGTTCTAAGTGGTTATAAATGGATTCAATGTCGTTCCCCTTGGATATCCCTTTTGATATACTCATGATTTAAAGTAAATCATATAAGGCGGTAAATTTCTATAGACTGGGCCAGTATATGTTTTAGGAAGCAACCTAAGTATCGGGCAGTTTTACATATTCTTGGCGATCTTCCTGAACAGCTCGATGCTCCTGAAAGTTTTTTCCTCTCCGTCCTTATTGTAATCCGGGTAGGCGGACAGTTTCACCACAACAGTTCTGTGTTTTGGATGAATGTAAATGTATTGGTTGTATATTCCAATTGCCAAATAATCTCCGTCTGTATTTTCAGGAATCCACCACTGGTATCCATATCCCATGACCCAGCTTGAATTTGATCGTTTTCCAGGCATTAGATGAGGGGCGTCCGGTGTCACTGAATCCCTAACCCATTTAGCTGGTACAATCTGGTTGTTGCCAAATCTACCATTATCAAGAAAAAGGAGTCCAAACCTTGCATAGTCTCTGAGAACCACATTCAGTCCGCCGAAAGCTGCTTCCATTTTTTGAGAGTCGATGATCCAAGTTGCATCAGCCTCCATTCCGGCCGGTTGCCAAATCTTTTCTTCCAAGTAGGATGAAAGACTTTGCCCTGTGGTTTCCCGCAACACCATGCCTAACACCTGGGTGTCCATACTCACATAGTGGTTGAAGATTCCTTGAGGCCGCTGTGCTTTAAGTGAAGTCACAAAATCATCAAGGGGTCTGCTCAGGGCGAATGTACGACTCATGCGATTGATATCCGAATAAAAATCACCATAGTCCTCATTAAACCCGATACCAGAAGACATCTGAAGGACATTTTTAAGCGTTACCCCATTGTATCCACTATGTTTTAACAACGGCACATAATCAGAAACCGGTTTATCCAGATCGTCAATGATACCTTCATGAAATGCAATTCCAACCAATGCAGATACAATGGATTTTCCCATGGACCAAGAAATATTTGTATCTTTATCAGTATTCCCAAGAAAATACTGCTCATAACGAACTTTGTCATTTTTAATGACCATCAGACCAGTAGTCCAAGTCTCTTCAAGGAACTGCATGGTGTTTAAAGTTTCATTCTTGTAGGTAAAGGAATCCGGCAGAGGTTTCAAATTGATTTCAAATGGCCGGGGGGTGTCTGAACTCTTTATCCGGCGAGTATCAAATAAATTCTCCATTCTTCTGAAATTGTATGCAATTTTATCCGGTTCAAAAAGCGTTACAACATGGTACAGTTTAAAAAGCTCTTTATGGTAGAATGCCCCGATCAAAACCATGCCGGTAATTAAAATGAGTAAAATCTTCAGTAGCCGAGAAAACAACTCTTTTACCTTACTTCTCGAACCGGCGATGTGTGTCATTGACAACCTCCGATGTTGCTATAAAAATCAATCAACATAAAACATAAATAAATATTCACATTTCAAAATGTATACAAGACACCAATTACTGTCAATTTAAATATAAACAATTATTTACATTTAAAAATTAACTATGATAGAAAAACAGTATGAAAAATGATTTAAAAAGACATCCTTCCTACATTAAACCACGGAAAAGACCATTCCAAAAGCGGTCCCAAAAAAGAGTTAAAAATATTTTAAATGCGACTATCATTCTTCTGGAAACCAAAGGAATAGAAGGTGTCACCACCCATCATATTGCAAAAGAGGCGGGTATCTCTGTAGCTTCGCTTTACCAGTATTTTCCTAACAAACAGGCTGTTATCTACGTACTATTTCAAAAGTGGCTTGATTGGGTAGTAGACCGTATAGATAAGATTGAGTCCGAATATTACTTGAACATGCCCTGTGAAGATTTTTTTGATCGCCTTATAGCGGAAATTTTGGAAAACACATTATATAGCTACCGAGCAGAAAACCAATTATCGAGAGCGATGCAGACATCACCGGATTTGATCTGCCTTGACCGACAGCATGGAGATATCATTGCAGAACGTTTAGCAGGATATCTAAAAGGATATGGGTCTCAACTGCCTATTAAAGACTTAAAAGAATCAGGCCACCTGTTATACCAAATGTGCAGTCTGCTGTATTACCAATTCGGTGATGAAACCATTATGAAAAGAGAAAGACTGCTCCACTGGAGCCGGACCATGGTCCATGCTTTGCTACGAGACTGCCTAGAAACTTGATCCTGCTACCCTGAAAAAATACTGAGTAGATTTAAATAAACAGGCTGTTTTAATATAACTCTTTTGCTTACCTTATCCCTTTGACTACATTTAAGATTGAATCACAAACAAACTCGGAATAGAAAACAGATCTGAATGCCTAAAAACAAAATCAGGCCCTAACGGGACACGCCAAATACTGTTTTTATCTATGCGAAAGAATTGTTCTATTATCTTGGAAGCTTTGAAGAACATGCACACCTGCGGCCTGTCCTGATACTTACAAGCAGTACCAAAGCAAACCCCAAAAAAGATATGCCATGGTGTCATATCTCGAAATAGGTTGACATCCAAACATAAGTATATAATTGTTTAATTATATACTTATGTTTTTTATTTGGAGGCGTATGAGAAACAGACTGATTACAATGGCCGAGGTTTTTAAAGCATTCGGGGATGACAAGCGCTTAAAAATTATTAAAATGCTGGCCTCTAATTCTGATGAAACACTTTGTGTCACAGATGTGGCAAATAAGCTTAATATTACTCAACCAGCTGCATCGCAACATATTAAAGTTCTGAAAAATATAGGTTTACTGGACGAAAATAAAAAGGGGTTAAAGGTATATTACTCCGTTGATACCATTCAACTTTACGAATTTAAAAAAGAGATCGACGGCTTATTTCGAAAGGCATTTGAAAAGTGTCCTCATGACTATGACTGTGAAGACTGCGCTTATAACAACTCCTGTGGAAACTGAAGTTAATTTTTATACTAAACGTTAAAAGTAATGGAGGTCTTATGAGAGAAACCAACTGGTATTTCTCAAGTGCTGAAGTCGGGGAACCCATGAAACCTGTTTTCAAATGTATGCATTGCAATCAGGACAAACCGGGTTGGGCCAAAAGCCTTAGAGCTGATGATCCCGCTCATAGAAAATGCATGCTGTGCGAACGCTATTTCAAAAAGAACAGGTTATTTTTAAATAATATAGGGTAATCAAAGGAGAACCGCATGATCATTGAAAACCATATCAACGGACATCCATACTTAGCCGGCCAGCAACAGCTTGATCCATTTAAAAATACATTGCTCTTTATTCATGGTTCAGGAAGTCATGCAGAATTCTGGGAACATCAACTCCAAGGGTTTGAAAAAGAGGCAAATACTGTTGCAATTGACTTACCCGGTCACGGAAAAAGCTCTAAAAAAAACCTTAATTCGATAACTGAATATGCAGATACTATAGAATCCTTCATTCGTGATGCCAATATACCTAATCCAATCCCCTGCGGACTTAGTATGGGTGGTGCTGTAGTGCTGACGCTTCTTCTTGATGGTAAACTGACCTACCCTGCCGGAATCCTCATCAATTCCGGTGCGAAACTAAAAGTCATGCCCATGATATTTGAAATGCTGGAAACTAACTACACTGGATATATAGATGCTTTCAAACTAATTGCAGTTTCTGAGAAAAGCGATCCCTCTATCTGCGAGAAAGCGGTAAGTGACCTTGAAAGTATTAATCCTTCAATCCTGATCAGTGATTTTAAAGCGTGTGACACATTTGACGTCATGGACCGTCTTCATGAGATTGAAGTTCCAGTCATGGTTCTTACGGCGGATGATGATAAGTTAACCCCGTCAAAATACGGAAAATTTATGGCAGATACTATCGGCACAGCAAATATAGTAAAAGTTGTCGATGCAGGTCATTTGTCTCCCATTGAGCAGCCTGACGCAGTCAACTTAGCCATTCAGAGATTTGTAAATGAAAAACTTGATCAAACGATGTAAATTTCCCTGCTTCATTAAAACAAAAAAGCCCTGACCGTTTTCAATGAACGATCAGGGCTTTTAAAGAATAATCCGGCAGCGTTCTACTCTCCCACACAGTCTCCCATGCAGTACCATCGACGCTAAGGCGCTTAACTTCCGTGTTCGAGATGGGTACGGGTGTGACCACCTTGCCATTGCCACCAGATTAAATTGGGCGGACCTGCAACTTCAGAATACTGTCAATCTACATGTTGCCGGAGTCCAAATTTATTAATCTGTTGTAGTAAATCTCATGCGTCATCAAAGCGTCTAAAGTTATTCGTGGAAAAAAGTGGCTAAGCCTCACGACCTATTAGTACCGGTTAGCTGAACATGTTACCATGCTTACACACCCGGCCTATCAACCTCGTAGTCTTCAAGGGGTCTTCAGTACTAATGTATGGGATATCTAATCTTGAAGTTGGCTTCCCGCTTAGATGCTTTCAGCGGTTATCCGTACCCAACTTGGCTACCCAGCAATGCCCCTGGCGGAACAACTGGAACACCATT
>JAKSAU010000995.1 GCA_022361535.1 Desulfobacterales bacterium | reverse complement strand
TGCCATGGCATCCACCTCATTAGGAAAGTGCCCCCTCAACGTGGAGTCGCTCCTGGAAATCACAACCGGGGAAACTCCTGTGGCGCTGGATGCTGTTTTAAGATTCCTGCCGATCTGTGCGGCAAGTTTATCTGCGTCCTCAGCCGGCATACACCTTGAGTTGGTCAGGATAAAAAATCCGGGTCCCGGGTTTGTCAATTCTTTTTCCAGATCACGAACGTCCCAGGTCGTCAGGACAGGCAGACCATGCACCGTCTGGGTGCCTGTGGGATCGTCATCAAGAATGACGATTTTATCCTTGCCGGTATTCACAGCTTCCCTGATACCGGGAAACAACTCTTGAGGCCAGGGACCAGGAAGGCCTGCAAGTGTATCAGCCTTATTAAGATTGGGATAAGAAATCATATTTTTACCCCTATTTCAGTGAAAATATACGGGATTCAATAAACTTCCAGGTTTCCAGGTATTCGCCTTTGGCCATGATATTCTCGATTTCATCCATGCCGATAGTATCCAGAAGTTCCCATATTTTCAGGGTCAACCGGCTATTGGCCTCAAACGTGCCTTTAATATCCCAACGGGTGGGCGACGTATCTGATGTGAAATAATCCGTATAGTTGTATTTTTTCAGATAATAGAGGAACTCAACATACTCAAGAAAATTCTTGGTACCGCAAAAGTAATCCCAGTCCCACTTACCATCGTTGTCATTGATATGGACATAATAAGGATATGGGCTGTTGGCCAAAAGGGCCACAGCTTCTGCCGGATTTTCATTGCCGTACATGGAATGGCCGAAATCCAGGGTAACGCCCATGGCATCAAGGTTGATATCATTCAACAGGCAAAGAGCCTTGGCTGCCGTATCCACAAAGCAGTGACCGCGGGTCTCACTGGGTTTGTACTCGATGTACAACGGAATTTCCGGTTTGTAGCGTCCGGCCTCCCCAAGGGTGTCAACCAGGTTCTTCCAGGCTAAGGCATAATCGTATTGAAAGGAGAACTCATATCCGTCTCCCAATGGACAGCAGGTCACTTTATCGGCACCGACCTGCTCGGCAAAGTCCTTTGCCTGTTTGATAAAGCTGACTGCCTTGGCCCGGATCTCAGGATCCAAGGATGTAAGCCCACCGTTGCGAAATTCAGGTTCCCCTTTGACGTTCACATTGACTGCCGCCACACCAAGATTGTATTTTTCAAGCAGTGTTTTAGTGGTTTCAGCATCGCTCACTTCATACGGGTAAACGATTTCCACCCCATTATAGCCCTGGATCTGGGACATGAGTTTGAATTTCTCATCCACGGACAAGGGGCTGTTATATTCATGAAACCTGTCTTTGGTTTGAGACAGGAATCCTGTTATGATTGCCATTTTAAGCATTTGGATCTCCAATCAATTTTTGTGCTGTATCTTAATTTTTTTTGAGTTTTGTTAACTTACGGGTTTTACCGGGTAGCCACTCTCTGTTTTATTTTGGACTTTAACCCGGCCATTTTTTGTTTATACCAGGGCAGCTGGCTTACAATGGTCCACACAATAATGATAAAAAGTATCAAAGACACCGGCCGTTCAAAGATAGGCATGAAGCTTCCCTGGGAAACCATCAGAGCCCGCCGTATATTTTCGTCAGCCATGGGACCAAGTATGACGCCGATAACCAGAGGGGCAATAGGGTAGCCCATCTCGGTTAAGAAAAAGCAGATGATGCCCACAGGCAGCATCAGGTAGAGATTAAAAATATTCAGGCCCAGAGAATAAGAACCGATCACACAGAGCACACCGATGATGGGCATGAATATCTGGGTGGGAATTCTTAACACTTTGACGACCTGTTTGGCGAGTACCATCCCGGTCACCCACATGGCCATGGAGGCCAAAAGCAGAATAGCTGCCACTTCCAAAATGAAATTGGGATGTTCAAAAGTAATCATCGGCCCAGGTGTTACGCCGTGCAGCATAAGTGCGCCCAGCAACATGGCTGCAGG
>JAKSAU010000730.1 GCA_022361535.1 Desulfobacterales bacterium | reverse complement strand
ATACCTTTTACATAATACAAATATTGGTGGTTGTTTTGAGGTAGTGTATCAATATAATAATAACTTTTAAGCCTCTTATTTTCTACATTGGTATTGATTACCGGAAGTTTATTCACTTTCGAGTAAGAATTTCCATTATCATCTGAACGATAAATATTATATGCGGTAAAACCAATACGGCTTTCTGTTGGCAACCAGGTGATTACTGCCATTTTATCATTGGATTCAATAGAGTGCAGGAAAGGTTTGGGTAAAGGAGGTTGTAAATCGGGCGCTACAAAAACAAAGGCAGTATCTGTTTTAATCGTATCGTGATTATTCAGGTACAACCGGTATGCATACCTTTCGTCCTTCGATACATTTGCATCTATGAATCCCAACCCACTTGCTAAAGCTGCTGTATAGGATATGTCTGCTGCGTAAAGTGCGAAAGAGTAACGGTTAGTCTGTTCGGTAGCAATATTGAACATCTCAACCGGGCTTCCATAGCCGCCAGATGAACTTATTTCAAAAGTTTTGGAGTACATGGCTTCGGCAGCTACTTGCACGTAATTATCAGTTTCAGATAAGCGTTCCAGTTCCACCATATTGGCAGGAACGAAAGGTCCCAGTATTTCTCTTTTTAAATTATCGTTACTAAGTATCACTCCCCCTTGAAACATGGTTACTTTCTCAATAAAGTAACCATTACGAATACCTTTTTGCCAGGTGTTGTAGTCTTTTGGGGCCCATCGGACAAAAACGGAATCGTTGTGCGGTAATGCTATTATACTATAGCTGTAGCTTTGTGCAATTAGCTGGAGGGAACCAAGTAGCAGGATTATGTAAATAATTATATGTTTAATATTCATTACAAATGTGTTTGTCTTGTTTGATTTAACTCGATTGATTCTTCAGTGGTCACCACATTGGGCTTGCCAGGTAAATGATACTTTATGGTAATATAATATTTACCTCTTGGTGGTGGTGGAAAAGTAAACTGGTTAATAATTGATTTTTGTTTATCAGTTAAGGTTGCACCATTTATTTGTTGGTTTACCAGGTAATCTACTAGATCGTAATGATCGTGTAGCCAATAATGGGGCATTTTATACATAAAATGCTGAATAGGAGAAGTAGTAATTCCGTAACCTCGTTCTATTTCATCATCAGATAATATATGATCATAATTTACTTGGTAAATAATATTGTCGAGTTTAGGTGGAAGTCCACATTTTTGAAGGTTTCTCCAGGTAAATACATCGGCTCCCAAAGGTGCATAGTCATTATATATTGTTGGTTCTACATCATTTTTATACCATTTTGTTTTCGTATTATTAGCTACCAAACTAATTAGATGATGATCATTGTGTCCATAAGTTTCATACAAATCAAAGATTTCTTTAGCGTCAGTTGAGCCATATATGTAATAATCAGAATAGCCAAAAGCATAAAGTTCTCCATGTAAGTTATGGTTAAATTTATCTTTTAATTTAGCAAATTGACTTACCCTAAAGTTAATTGTGTAAAATGTTTTTTCTTCAGCATTAGTAATGGTACCTTCTGCTTTTTGAGTGGTAAGGTTAACTGTACTAGCAACGGTATCTGCTAATGCTGATGTAGTGGTAGAGGTAACGTTTCTATCAATATCACCGGTATTTTGTGGTACAGCCACCAAGTTTAATTGGTATACGTTATTCCCCGTAAGGTTATCAGGCACATCCAAGTATAATGTTTTTTCTCCCGGGTTGTACTGCAAGGCTACCGTTTTAGAACCTGAATTGCTTACCCAGCGTGCTTCGCGGGAATATTCTTCATCCGACTCAAAAAATGGTGCAATGTTACTATGGAACATAATGTAGGCCTTGTCATATTCGTCCTGGTAGAAGTTATACATACGCTCCAATGGATAACTGCATTTAACCACTCTTGCAGGTATCTTATCCGGAAGATTACCAGTTTTAAATGTTGCGGTTCGCGTTTCAATTAAAGGTTTACCCTCGTTTTCAAATACTTTCCATTCACCATCTTCCCTAACCATCAAACCTATTTCTGCCAATATGGTGTATTCCTTTTTAGGATAGAAAATAACATCAGGATGCAAGGCTGCT
>JAKSAU010000444.1 GCA_022361535.1 Desulfobacterales bacterium | reverse complement strand
TACCATGGTACGAGTCTGAAAAAAATCCTGGATACAGTCAATGTGCCCAAAGGATCTTTTTATAATTATTTCAACAGCAAAGAAGACTATGTGGCCCAAATCATTAGGCGCTATGCTGAAAACTTGAGAATACAAATTGACGCATATCTTGAGACCACGGCTCATGATCCCTTAACTACCCTAAAAACAATTTTTAGTATGGCTGTTGATAGCCTTGAGGATAAGGGGTATGCAGGATGCCTTACAGGCAATTTGGCAGGAGAAATAGGCGGCTCTATTCCAGCTTGCAGATTAGAGTTGAAACGATCCGTGGATCTGTGGAAAACCAGGTTATGCGGACTTATTGCAGATGCTCAGGATCAAGGACAAATCCGTGAAGATCTTGAAGCCGGTCTTATGTCCGATATGCTCTGGGACATTTGGCAAGGAGGCCTTTTAAGGATTCGTATTGATCATAACCCTGATTATTTAAAAAAAATCATGGAGTCATTCTTGAACGCTATGGAAGCCAAGTAAAAAAACAACCCCATTAATAGACGACCGGTCTATTTTCAAAGGAGAGATATATGACATCAGTTTTATTCACCCCATTAGAGTTAGGAACAGGGCAAACTGTGAAAAACCGGCTATTTAAATCTGCCATGAGTGAGCAATTGGGAGACAAGGATCACAACCCTACGGACAAATTGCTGCGACTGTACAGGACTTGGGCGCAAGGCGGTATAGGTATTTCCGTGACCGGTAATGTTTTTATAGATCGGTCAGCCCTTGGAGAACCCAAAAATGTGGTGCTTGACAACGAGAGTGACCTGCATAAATTTCGCGACTGGGCTGCTGCAGGCAAAGAGAGTAATACCCAGATTTGGATGCAGCTAAATCATCCGGGCAAACAAAGTCCTGCGTTTCTTTCCCCTGAACCTGTCGCGCCATCTCCGGTTCCTTTAGAAGGAGGATTGAGCAAAGCGTTTAACCGTCCACGAGAACTGAGCGACAATGAAATCAGGACCATTATCAGTCAATTTGCAGCAAGTGCAGGGCTGGCCAAAAAGACAGGCTTTTCTGGGGTACAAATCCATGGCGCCCACGGGTACCTGGTCAACCAGTTTCTATCCCCCCATCACAACCGGCGGGAAGATGACTGGGGCGGATCATCCAAGAATCGAATGCGCTTTGTAGTTCAAATATACAAGTCCATAAGGCAAAAAGTGGGAAATGACTTCCCGGTGGGCATCAAGCTAAATGCTTCAGACTTCAGGGATGGCGGGTTTACTATTGAACAAGCCATTGAAGTGGCACAGACACTTGAGGATCTGGGAATAGACTTGATCGAAATTTCAGGAGGGTCTTATGAAAAACCGGCAATGATGGGTAGCCGGACAATGGATGACAAAGAAGGCTACTTTATGGATTATGCCATTGCCATGAAGAAAACACTTACCACACCCTTGGTGCTCACAGGAGGCTTCAGGTCAGGTGCGGCAATGACCGATGCCCTTGATAATGATGTTGCCGATATAATCGGGCTTGCCCGGCCGCTTGCCTTAGAACCTGATTTTCCAAACAGACTGTTATCAGACCCTGGACACAACATCACCCTGCCCCGGTTGAGCACTGGAATACGCCGACTGGATGCCATGGTGGCAATTCCTTTGACCTGGTACGAATATCACCTTTATACTCTGGGCAAAGGCAAACCGGTTAATCCCAAGGCAAGTGAATGGAAATCCGTGTTCTTGACCTTTTGGCGGATGGGTACTCATGGCTTCAGTCAACGAAGGGCAAAAAAAGCAGCACCTGCCCATTGATCCTTTAAGTCATTACAGGGTATATTCTGTTTTAGACTTTAAACTGAACGGAGATACAAGTGAAACTCTTTAAAAAGAAAACCCTGACCGGGCTCGCAAGAACATGCGGTTGAGCTGCTAAAATCGGTCCCCAGGTTCTGGCGGACACATTAAAAGGTTTTCCTGCCCCCCGGGATAAAGACCTGTTGATCGGGTACGACACGGCTGATGATGCTGCTGTTTATAAGGTCGCACCTGATCTTGCCATGATCAACACCATCGACTTTATAACGCCACCTGTAGATGATCCGTACTGGTTCGGTCAGGTCGCTGCTGCCAATTCTATTTCAGATATTTACTCAATGGGCGGCCGGCCTTTGACCGCCTTGAATGTGGTGATGTTTCCTTCCAAAACTCTTGATACCGGAATTTTAAGAGAAATGCTTAAAGGTGGCAATGACAAGGTTTCTGAAGCCGGCGCTGTTCTGGCAGGAGGGCATTCTGTTGATGACGAAGAGCCTAAATACGGACTTTGCGTAAACGGTGTGGTTCATCCGGACAAGATTCTTTCCAATTCGGGTGCTCAGCCGGGAGACGCCCTGATATTAACTAAACCAATTGGCTCAGGCGTATTGTTCAATGCCGTCCGTTCAGGGAAGCTGCCTTTTAAGGATCTTGAAAAAGATGTTCTGCCCATCGTTGCAAGCCTTAACAATACGGCCCTAGAACAGGCCCTTAATTTTGACATCCATGCCTGCACAGATGTAACAGGGTTCGGTATCCTGGGTCATCTTATGGAAATGGCAAACGGTTCCAGCCTTGAATTTTTGGTTGATTTCAGCCAGCTGCCTTTCTACCCCCATGCCAGACAAATGTATGCCAAAGGAGAAACCACGGGCAGCAACAAGGCAAACCGGGAAATGGTAAAAACCCACAGAATCGAAATCAAACGGTCATTAACAAATGAGGAACAAGGCTTAATTTATGATCCGCAGACTTCTGGCGGATTGGTTTTTTCTTTGCCTGGAAGCCAGGCTGAACAACTTCTTACCGCATTTAAAGCTAACGGGCTCGATTATGCCCGTATCATAGGTGAAGTTACAAACGGTTCAACCGGAATCGTACTCACTTAAAAAAACTATTAACCCTGCAGACAAGGAACTGCCGGACAGCAAAGGGGAAAACAATGACAGACCAAAGCCTGTACGGGTGGGATGCTTCCATGGGAATATCCCTGTATGATAAGATTCGCCAAGATATGAAAACCGCTATGATCAAAAAGGACACTGCCGTGAGAGACGCCATGCGTCTTATCATGGGCGCTTTTCCGGATCTTACCGTTGCAATCACGCTTGAAAGCGGTAAAAAAACAACCCGTGTCAAACAGCCCGATGAAATCACAGATGAAGATATTCAAAATATCATACGTAAGTTTGTCAAATCAGAACTGACTGTGTTGGAACACAAAAAAGAAACCACATCAGATTATCTTGAACTGCTTAATACCTATCTGCCTCAAATGGCCACAGCTGAAGAAGTAAAAGAATGGATAAATGAAAATGTGGATTTCAACCAATTTAAAAGCCCAATGCAAGCCATGGGAATAGTAATGAAACACTACGGAAAACTGGCAGACGGAAAGATGGTACAGGAGATACTAAAATCCATGGGCAGCTAACTGAAGCCATTGTCTGAAAATCAAAGGCCGCCTGCCGTTTATCAAATCATTTCGGACAGGCTGCCTTTTTTTTTTGAAATGATGTTTTAACGAAACTCAAGGCGATATGACCTACTACAAAAACCGTGTAACGTTCTTTTGGGCAATGCTTGACAGCTCTATGCCAGTTATGGCATAAGCACCTCTTTTAATTAAACTATCCACTTAAATACACAAAGGCATCATGAGCCGGAAAAACCCCGCACAACACCTTGCTATGGGACAAAGATGGATCTCCCAGGCTGAGCCCGAATTGGGACTAGGTTTTCTGATTTCACACGACAAAAGGACGATTCGGATTGAATTTCCGGGTGGGAATTGCAATCGGCAGTACAGCTTGAGTTCGGCACCCGTCCAACGGATCATATTCAAACCAGGTGACAGGATTACCACCAAAGACAATCAGAGTTTTCTTGTGGAGCAGACACATGAAAACAACGGCCTGATCACCTATTCAGGGGAAGGCAAAGAGGCCCATGAAAAAAATCTTGGGCCGTTCATGGATGTTTCCATGCCGCAGGAGCGTCTTTCAGCAGGTTTGGCAGGACCAAGTATGTTGTTTGATTTAAGAAAGGAAATTCTTTTTAAAATCAGCCAATACCACAACTCTGCTGCAAGGGGATTTTTAGGCGGACAGGTGGATCTTATCCCCCATCAATTCTACATTGCTCAAGAGGTGTGTAAGCGTTATTTTCCAAGGGTATTGCTCTCGGATGAAACCGGCCTGGGCAAAACAATTGAAGCCGGTCTAATCTTGCACAGGTTGCTGGTTTTAGGGCAAATTCAACGTGTTTTAATCATTGTACCGGACGCACTTGTCCACCAATGGTTTATTGAATTGTTCCGAAAATTCAATCTAAATTTCAGGCTTTTTAATACAACCTATGTTCAAGATGCTTTCCAGTCCGATTCTAAAACCAATCCGTTTTCCGGCGACCAGCAGGGTATCTGCAGCCAGTCCTTTATCCTTGAAAAATCCGCACACCGTGATCTTCTCATTGAAGCAGGTTGGGACATGGTCATCATGGACGAAGCACATCACATTACCGATGATCCTGAGTTCTATACTTTTATGGAAGAATTGGGCCGCAAATGCAGAGGCCTGCTTTTATTATCAGCCACACCGGAACAGATGGGCCCGGACACTCATTTTGCTCAACTTCGCCTTTTGGACCCTGACCGGTACTATGATCAGGCGGTATACGAAAAGGAAGCCAAAGGTTATGTAAAAACTGCCCAAAAGGCAAAACAGCTTTTAGATGCAAACAAACCTGTTGACCAGTTGTTGGATACCTTTGGGCCTGGCCGGGTTATTTTCAGAAACCGGCGTGAGGCCATTAAAGGGTTTCCCAAACGCAAGGTGCAGCTTGCCCCCCTTAAAGGAAATCAGTTCTTTGCAACAGGAACGGTTTCCCCCCAAGACCCAAGAATTATCTACCTGGCCCAGCTTGCCAAATCCATCAAACCGGAAAAGATGCTAGTTATCTGCTCCACGCCCGCCATGGCTGAGCAGGCCCATAACGCTGTACAGACCCACATTGCAGTAGATGCCGCCAGGTTTGATGAAACAATGAGCCTGCTCCAGCGAGATCGCCAGGCTGCATGGTTTGCTAAAAAGGACGGAGCCAGGCTGTTGATCTCATCTGAAATCGGCAGTGAAGGCAGAAACTTTCAATTTGCCCATCACCTGTTTCTTTTTGATCTGCCGACCAATCCTGAACTTTTGGAACAACGCATTGGCCGTGTGGACAGAATCGGCCAGAAAAAAGATATTTCCATCCATACCCCTTATATCTGCGGGACAGGCCAGGAAATACTGGCCAGGTGGTATACAAAAGGGCTGCCCCTTTTAGCCAACAACATAAACGGCAGCCACTCCATTTTCACCCGGTTTGAAAATGATTTAATCCCGCTAATCAAAAAAACAGAACAGACAGGCCAGGTGGATGAAGAACAATTCTCCAGCCTCCTTGACACTTCAGCCTCTTATACACAAGACGTTCAGGCCAGGTTAGACAAAGGAAAACACATTCTGCTGGCCTTGAACTCATTTAAACCAATCCCGGCAAAAAACGTGATACATGCTATCAAATCCATAGATAAAGAGACAGGTCTTTACGGACTCATGGAACGACTCCTGGATTATTACGGTGTTGAGATAGATCTCATCAGCGATAAACCCGGCGAGAAGACCGTATCCCTGTCTGTAGACAGAATCGCTGACGAACAGTTCCCCGCCCTGCCCCAAGGCAGCCGAACTGCCACCTTTGACAGAACGACTGCCATTTCCAGGGAAGAAATCACCTTTTTCACCTGGGATCATCCGTTTATTTCCAAGGTCTTGGATTTTTTCATCACCAGGGAAGAAGGCACATCTGCTGTGGCAAAACTTACCGGTTGGCAGCACCCGGCAATATTTATAGAAACATTATTCACTTTGGAAGTTCCTTCCATTGAATCCATTGCAGGAGCCGGAAGATTTTCCAGGCTTCAACCCATCCATTTATTGGTCGACCATGAGGGCAAGGAAGCAAAAAACCTTCCCGAGGATTTTTGGAGCCAACTCCAATCAGATCATCCAAACTGGTTCATGGACATGGAACCGATTAAAAACGATTTGCTTCCGGGCCTCGTTGAAAAAAGCCGTGATCTGGCTGATAAAAAAGCGAAAGACTTGCGCTCAAAGCTATTAGAGGACCTTGATAATACTTTGGGTAAAGAGATCGAACGGTTGGAATACTTGAAACAGATTAATCCTGATATTTCTGATAAGGAAGTCCAGGCAGCCCGGTCAGAGTATAAGGCTATTTCAGACCATTTATCCCAAGCAAGAATTCGGCTGGATGCCATTCGGCTGATCCGGACGGATGTGTGATGCTCATAGACGATCCAGCATCAGGTATTCTTTTTTAAAAATACCATAAACTCGTCTACCGGCATGGGCGGTGCAAAATAATACCCCTGGATCTGGTCGCAGTTATTGGTTTTAAGGAAATCAAGCTGCTCCGCTTTTTCGACCCCTTCTGCCACCGTCGTCAAATTCAGGTGACGGGCCATGGATATTATGGTTGTAACCATGGTGTTGGAATCATTATCCATTGGGATATCGTCAACAAAACTTTTATCAATTTTGAGAATGGAAACAGGAAACAACCTTAGATAAGACAAAGAAGAAAAACCGGTTCCAAAATCATCAATGCTGATTTTAATTCCCATATCATTTAGTTGACGGAGCATGGTTTTGGCCTTGTCCACATTGCCCATAACCGCACTTTCTGTGATCTCAATATCAAGGCATTCAGGTGGAATCTGGTGAGAGGCCAAACCTCTGGATACCAGGTCTACCAAATCTATGTCCTTTACCTGTCGGGATGAAATGTTAACGGCAACACTGAAATACCGGTTCACAATTTTAGAACACTCTTTTGCTCTCAAACAGGCCTGATCCAGTACCCACTCCCCGATAGGGTTAATAAGCCCGGTCTCTTCAGCCAAAGGAATAAATGCGTCAGGTCTAACCATACCCTTTTCAGGATGCTGCCATCTGAGCAATGCTTCTGCACCGCATATCTGTCCGGTTGCGATATCCAGTTTGGGCTGCAGATAAATACTAAACTCATTTCTGGAAAGGGCATGCCGCAGATCCGTTTCCAATTCCACCCGGAGGGCCACCTGGCGGTTCAGTTCAGAGGTAAAAAAGGCGTACTTGCCTTTACCATGCTCTTTGGAACGATACATGGCCATATCAGCATTGGCAATAAGAACATCCGGCGTTGACCCGTCATCCGGACAGATGGTGACTCCGATGCTGACCCCAAGAAAGAATTCTTTTGCATCAATGATAAATGATTCTAACAGGGACAGTCTGATTCGCTCTATAATGGTGATGATGGTGTCTGTATCATTTGTATCCGGGATTAAGATTACAAACTCATCACCACCATAACGGGCAACCGTATCCTGCTCCCTCACAGAACCCAGAAGCCTGCTTGCAAACTGTTGGAGCAGCAAATCGCCTTTGGCATGTCCAAGAGTGTCGTTTACATGCTTGAAATCGTCCATATCAAGGAAAATTACAGCCAGTCCTTTTTCTTCCCTTGATGTCCTGTGGATTGCCATCTGGATCCGGTCCTGGAGAAGGGTCCGGTTCGGCAAACCGGTCAGGGCATCATAGTTGGCCTGAAACTTGAGCTGTTCTTCACGTTCTCTGATATCCGACAGATCATTGAACACCGACATATACCGAACTGGGTTTCCGCGGTGATCTGTAATCGCAGTTATGGACAGCCATTCCGGGTATGCTTCGCCACTTTTCCGGCGGTTCCAAATTTCACCAGACCAGTGCCCGTCCCTGTCCAGGGCGTCCCACATTTCCTTGTAAAAATGGCGGTCATGCCGGTCGGATTTAAGAAGGTTAGGGTTTTTTCCTATGGCCTCTTCTTCGGTATAGCCGGTAATGGTTGAAAAGCCTTTGTTCACAAACTCAATGATTCCGTCACAATCGGTCACCACCACGCCTTCAACGGCATTATCAAAAACTTTGCGGGCCAATTCGATTTCATCTTTGAACTTTTTTTGCTCCGTGACATCCTGGACAATGCCGGTCACCTTAAAAGGATCTTGGGCATCGTCAAGCACAACCTCACCGATCTCATTTATAATTTTTTCTTTACCTGAATCATGAATAATCCGGTACTCAAGGTCATATGATGATTTTGCTTCAACAGCCCGGCCAATCTCCTTTTCCACATACCCCCGGTCTTCAGGATGAATAATGTCAAGAAAATCCTGATAGCCAGGGCAGATAGTTTCATCCCATCCGAACATCTTGCGAATCTGATCGGAACATGAAAACACACGGGTAGCAATATCGCGATCAAAATCACCGAGTTTAGCAATTCGCTGAGCATCTTTTAAACGAGTCTCATTCAGTTTCTGGTCTGAAATATCTGTTGATGCCCCGATTATTCGAAAGATAGTACCGCCCTGATCCATTACTGGACTAAGTCGGGTCAGCCAGTATTTTATCTCACCATCCACCCTGGTTTCTTCTATGAACTTTATGATCCTCTTTTCCCGGATACACTGGTCCACCTTGTCTTTAAACATGTCCAGTTCACTCTGGGACATGGCTCCGGCCAGACTATCTAAAGAGGTCCCTATGACCCGTCCCAACTCAATTTGACGAAGGGACTCATAGGCCTGGTTGATGTTTTCAAAAAGCACCACCCCGTTATCGCGGACTGCAATGGCAAAAATGCCTATATCTACGCCATCAAACACATTTTCTAAAAATTCTTCCTGCTCCACCAGTTTGTTTTTATTCCTGCGGTGGCCGATGGCAACAGCCAGGGCTTCCCCCACCTGCTCCATCATTTCAATTTCGTCTGATTCCCACGTTCTTGAAGACAAAGAATAAATAAAAATCAATCCCATGAGACGCCGGTTCTGAACGAGTGGGACAGCCATACCCGAACGAATACCGGTCTCCTCCACAAAATCGTCAAGTCCTTTTTTATTCTCTGTACGGGTGGTATCTGAAAAAAAGTAGGGTTTGAAATTATCAATCAGATCTTCAAAAAAAGGACGGGCCCTTGCCACGTCAAGGGAGATACCCGCAATATCCGGCAGTGCATCAGGTGCATTGGTCTGATTAATGCTCAATAGGGTAGCACCTGGAGAAACCCTGATATAAGCAGCCCCGCAGTGTTTAAAAATATGTGTCAACTGCTCAAGAATACGGCTGATGGTAAAAGAAACCGTCTTATCCTGTATGATGCAGGTTGAAATCGTATTCAACAAAATCAGCCGGTTCTTACTGCTGACAAGGTTGCGCGTCGCGTCGCCCAGTTCAAGTGTTCGTTCCTGGACAAGGGATTCAAGGTTCCTGCGGTGGTTGAACAATTCTTCTTCCATCCGCTTCAGCCTGGAAATGTCGTTCCCTACAGATAGAACCTCTACAAGGTTGCCTTGATTGTCAAATATCCCCTTGTTCGTCCATGACACCCATACACGGGTGCCGTCTTTCTTTATATTTTCGTTGGTATGGCTGGCATATGGGGTAGGATTTTTTATAAGATCAAGAAGAAACTCGGATGTGATACCATCGGACTGTGTTTTGGGTACAATGGTTTCCATGGGGGAACGACCGATAATTTCATCTTCGCTAAAACCAAAAAAATCCATACCAAACGGATTAATGTACGAAATAAGTCCGTTGATATCTATACTCAGTATGATGCTGTTTGCTGCTTCTACCAGGCCCTGATAGTTGGCATTCTTAATATTTTCTTTTCCGGTTGCTTTATGACCAATCGTATTTTCGGACTGTTTGCCCATATTTACTTATCTAGCCTTTGCGTTTTAAAGATCCTGGTATTTTTATTCTTCAGCCTCGTCAATCCCTTCCCACCAGGTTGTTTTAATCTTAACACCTTCCATATCAAAGTATTTACGGCCTGCCAACTGGATAACCTTGTGTCCCCCTAAAAGGTTCATCGCTGCAAGCTCTCCCTGGGATACGGCATTGGGCCAGCCGATTGACGTTGTATAGGCTTTAATAGTTGGATTAAAAATCTGGGCGCATGATCCGCAGGCGTAGATATCAGGGATATTGGTCTGCAGGTATTCATTGACCAGGATGCCGCGATCCAATTCGAGACCGCTTCCCTGTGCGAACTCTATACTGGGTATCAGCCCGTTAAAAGAAAAGACCAGGTCTACCTGTTTTTCAGTTCCTTTTTGGGTAACAACCCTATAGCCCGTACCTGCTTCGGCAATGGTTTTGATATCATCTTCCTGTATAATATCCACACCTGTCCCCAAAAGAGATCGCTCAATGGCAGATGTTACTTCCGCGGTCAGGTTAAACGGCCAGAATGCATTCGGGTAAATCAGCAAACTGACATTCTTTTCCATCTTGGTTAATAAACGAACAAATTTAAACCCAACAAAGTCTCCGCCAAAAGCAAAAACGTCCTTGGCTTTGCGGATCTGGTCTTTGTACTCCATTGCCTGGTCATAGGATGTTACAAACTTAAGACTGGAAGCATAACGCTCCATTGATGGCAGGATCCGGTGTCTTGATCCTGATGCTATGATCAACTTGGTATATTGAATATTATCTCCCTGCTGGATGTAAATTGTCTTTGAATTTGGATCTATTTTTGTGACGGACTGGCCCAGGCAAACCCGGATGCCTTCACTGCTGTATTCGGCAAGGCTTTTGACCATCAGCTTTGACAAATCTATTTCATCTAAAATGTATTTGGTTAACTTGGGTTTATAATAAAAAGGCACGGCCTCATCTGAAACAATTGTTATCTGGGCGTCATTATCTTTCTGTCTCAGGGTGGATGCGGCTCGATTTCCTGCCGGACCGTTCCCTATGATAACATAGTGGTCATTTACTGGCATGATTCCTCCTGATTCTCTTAGCGTCCCTGATTGATTCCCTCTACTGCATTTGTTTCAAGCGATGCTATTAACACCAGCTTGAACTGATCCGGTTTTGAATAGATCATATACAATTTATGGGGTTACCTTGCCTTTATTAAGCAAGGCTTTGTGGTATATCGGTTTATCTGTGGTAAATAGTTTAAGCTGCTTTGATCTCGTATAATCTGCCTGTTTCCAGATTGACATCAAATAGAAAAGTAATTTTTAATTTAACCTTTTCAAGCCTTAGTGTCAAAAGGATTGGTCTTTTCACCAAAGCAAAATCAAGTTAAAAGGATAGTCACTACAATATTAGAAAGCAGGAAATTGTAATGGCAAACAAAACAACATTCAGGGTATCGGTCAGGGATCTTGTGGCCGCAGCAGGCCGCCAGCAAGATCTTGGCCGGGGAAGTTCTTCACGTATTCGTGCCATGGAGGGTATCCGGGAACATATACGAGTACAGGAATCCTGGACTGAAGACTGGCAAAAAGAAGTTTCCATATCCCTGAATATTGAGCAATCATCATTTACCCTGGAAATTTTCGGCAGGATGGACGGTTTACTGGAGGCGTCATCAGGGGTGATAGTTCAAGAGATAAAAACCTGCCGCAAAAATCCGGAAATCATGGTTCAAGAACCGCCGTTCAGTCATCTTGAGCAACTCAAATGTTATGGATACATGG
The DNA here is from genome assembly GCA_022361535.1 of Desulfobacterales bacterium. The sequence continues at coordinate 18 of JAKSAU010000444.1, read as the reverse complement.
TTGCCATGCAAAAGGACC
>JAKSAU010000815.1 GCA_022361535.1 Desulfobacterales bacterium | reverse complement strand
CTGAACGTGATCTGTGGGAAGGTCCTTTTCAACTATGTGTTCTCCTACAAGTATGAGCCCCACAGAGGCACCTGTTCCCTCAAGTAATGAATTGGTTGAAAGAGTTGTCGAAACCGAAACAAGGTTCACATCCTTCAGAAGGTTTTGATCAAGGGCATCCAGTACATTTCTGATGCCTTTCTGTAGATCAGGATATGTTGTAAAGGCTTTTTTTGAATCAACAACCGCGCCGTCGGAACCTCTGACGATTACCGCATCAGTGTATGTTCCGCCTGCATCAATCCCAAGTCCGTAGTGCATTTTTTGTCACCTGTAGTTATTTCAAAATATTTTGTAACTACTGGCATATATATCTAAGCAATTGTTTTTTGGGATGGAATTACTTACTACTTTTCTTTCTGTAAATTGCAAACCCTCCGGCGAGCAAGATCAATGGCCCCACAACTAATGGCAGAATATAAGATGGGATAGCAGATAGGATTGCAGTAAAACTATTATTGGACATAGGATAAAGATTCAGATCACTTTGAAACAAAATCGTCAGAATTGTAGAATAGAAGTCAAACAAAAACACATGTACACAAAGAAAGCAGGATCAAAATAAAAATTAAATGATGTGATACGATCACATCATCTTTTTCTTACGATAAATGCCAACGCCAACAATGAAGCAAATGATAGCACAATACCAAAACCAGGTATAGGGCTACTCTCTTCATTAGTATCGGAAACCTCAGCGTAATTAAGATATTCACTGTATACAACTATCTCAGTGCCCATGAATGCTGAATCTTCAGCATAATAGTTCTGCAATCCTTCAAGCAACTCCGATGCACTTTCATTCACCATAAAGTCATCACCAACTGCGATGCCTATTAATGCATCTCCTCCTGCCGCTCTGATCTCACCCATTTTAGCCGCAACAGTGTCAACGATATCAGCAGTTGAATCCAGAGAATTACCTTCAGCATCATAGGTAAGAATTACAAATAGCTCAACATGATCAGAAAACTCTCCGATTGCCGACTGTTCATATGAGAATGGCACATCTACTGCAATTGGCAGAGTATTATTTGTATTTTCACGT
>JAKSAU010001012.1 GCA_022361535.1 Desulfobacterales bacterium | reverse complement strand
TCACCACAGCAATACATGGGCTGACCCAAGTCTACATTCGTACAGGTCAAACAGATAGGGCAATTTCGTATCTCCATAAAAATCTTAGGCGAACCCCAAATGTTCCTATTTTGCATGCAGACCTGGCCCAGTGCTATGAAGTAAAAGGTCAACTCAGACAGGCAGTAAAAGCCTGGCAGTTGGTGTTACAGCTTTCTCCTGAATACTCTAGTTTGTATCGTAAAGCTGAAGATCGCTTATTCGAAATAAAATGAGAAGGATACTTTACATTTCATAATTTTACTGAAAGCCTATCCTATATGTGTATGGAATGGTGCCAACACTTAAATGAACGTGATGCAACCGATATGATTAAATCACGTTTTTATTTGATTTGCATAGGACACCTTTCGTCTCAAATACTTATTTAGCATCAAAACAAACTAAGCTGGTTAGTCCTACATTCCATAAGATCTATAACGTTCTAAACAATATGTTCCTTTATAATGCTGGTAGGTTAATTATCGGCAGCATCTTCAAACAAAGGCATTACCGTTTGAGCACTTAGGCTCGTTTGTTCTAAGAAGACGGCATCAGGCTGGTTTTGGAAAAAATTTGGCGGCCGGTTGTTAGAATAAACGGGCCGGTATTTTTATATGGAATGCCATTGCTTTCCAGGGCAATCGGAAATATATTTTGAGAATTGCCATATACGTAATTTTTTTAAATGAGAGGCTATTGTGAAGTAGATAGATACCATATAAAAAACCCTGGGTCTGTTCTTCCACAGATCCAGGGCTCCATGTTCTTAAATTTTTACTTTGTCTAGCAAATATTAGTTCGAAATATGCCTTTTTTGCTCCAGCTGTACAATAGAAGGAGTTAAGAAAATCAGCAACTCGTTTCTGTCATCTGACTCTGATTTTGTTGAAAATAGATAACCCAATCCAGGGATACCGGTTAAAAAAGGAATTCCATCGTCATCCTTGCTTTGTGTTGTTTTGATAACACCACCGATTACCACAGTGTCGTTATTATTCACAAGAAGTTCCGTCGTAGCTTCGTTAGTAGACAAATTCGGGGTTCCGTCAGAACTAAAACTGGCGATATCGTTTTTGGTTACATGAACCGTCATTGATATCCGGTTATCAGGAGTCACATGAGGTGTTACTTCTAATAGTAAATCAATTTCTTTAAAAGCAACAGAAGATCCACCAGAGTCGTCACGCTCTAAATAAGCGTATTCCTGCCCTTGTTTGATCATTGCCTCTTTATTATCCAAAGTCAATATTCTGGGCGAGGAAACAACCCGAACGTCGCCCTGCTCCTCTGATGCCTCAAGTTGCGC
>JAKSAU010000877.1 GCA_022361535.1 Desulfobacterales bacterium | reverse complement strand
CACCAACGCAATTGTGTGATCCAATAAGCTGGAATCACCCAATGTACCATGACCAGGGATAACAAGTTTTATTGAGGAATATGCTTTTTGAAGTTTTAAAACTGTCTTATCCCATTCCTCTATATCTGCTTCCCTGGTATTTCCCAGCCCTTTTGAACCCGGGCTTTTTATCAATTCGATATCTTTGTTGACTTAGCTATGTTCAAAATCCAGAGCATTTGCAGTGGCATAATTAATACATACAATTGTCACAAGCAGAACCAGAAGTTTCATTTTATCTCTCCCCACAAAATAGGCATGCTGGTTTATGAACACAGAGTAGCCCTCCACACCCCGGGCAAACCCATTTAACTTTTTCATTTCGAATGAACTGTCTGATTCCAACGTCATTTATCATTTTAAGATTGTCAATCATGCTCATTCCATACTTGGTTCGGTATCGTTTATCCAATTGCTTCAACCTGGTGCAAGGGAAACTGTCACATTTATCAGAACAGAACCTGATTTTGCCTTTTGCTATTTGTTCGCAATTTCTAATTTTACATGTAGATCGATATTTTGATTTTTTACTTTCTTGACCATGGTTCCTAAGACAGCCTGGACATGAATTTTTTTCCCGAATATATCCCCAACAAATTCGACAGTTCATTCCACATGGTGCAATCAAATCTATAGGAATTGTTACTGAGTTTTTTCGAATCGTATCAACCTTTTTGTTTACTATCTGACTGGTATTTTCCTGCACGTTTATCTCTGTCAAAACGACTGGTTATCTTTTTAATTGCAACTGCATTCCTGGTGCATCATCAGGACGAGAAATAAAGCCTAATTTTTCATAAAAATCAGACTTTCCTGGTGCTGAAATTAGCCACACTTTTTGAATATTCTCTTTGAAACACTTCTCTTTTAATTTTTTTAGAATTTGTTTTCCGATACCATTGCTTTGATATTCTGGCAGGACTATCATATCGCAAACCAATGCATACAACGCACCATCTGATAATAACCTGCCGATTCCTACAACCTTATTTTTATGAATGGCAGAAACCCAATACCACGTACTTTTAATCACCTGCTTAATAGAGTCTTCGGTAATTTCTATTGTTGAATCCCACCCAGTGCTTTTATACAAATATTCAAATTCTTCGGGTTGCGGAGGATTTTCTGTATATTTTATTTCTTTCATGATGATGACGTCTTCCTATTGCCTAAGTGGAGTGTTCTTGTGTGCTCCTCTGATATTTTACTATAATTTCAACCCTTAATGATCAATGAGAAATCAGAAACTTGTTGGGTTTTTAAAATCCTTATCAAGAAAACTGCCTTTGATATTATTCGCCATTTCCACAAACCTGTTGGCGGGCATAGAGAATAAAATCATATCATCAGGGACAAACTTTCTAGCCAGCGTATCCATTAACCCAACAACACCTTTTGGATATTCTTGAAATTTTTCATTATATGGAATCCCAAAGACAGACTGGCAACCTGAAGCATCAGGAATCAACACATTATCTATACTCGTCATCCTGTCGTAGCTTGACAGGGTTACAAGATTTGCCAAGCTATTAGTATCTGAAGGGAAAAGGTTTACGACCTCGATCTCCTCGTTGTTATAAATATTTTCAAGTTTCTCCATATATAAGTATTTAGCTTTTGGCGGATTAATAAGCGTTGCTGCTTCCCTGTTATATGCTTTGGAAAATTCAATATTCTTTTTAAAACGTTCTATTTCCGCCAGAAAAACACCGCCATCATCCTTAGGTTCAATAAATCCAAAAGATTCGGCAGGACCGGCGCAAGCACCATCATAATCTCCTGAAAAACGGATTCTTTTTCCTTTATTCAACATCATTCGTTGATACATGAACATGCAAACCCATCTGTTCTTTCTGAAGATAAATTAATTTTTAATTTCCTCAGACGAAAAGTACCAACCTACAGCAGGGTAATTAAAAGGCAGGACTTCTGTAAATTTTAACAAACTTTCTTTTATCAGCTCTGAATTCATTGTTTGTCCATCCAAAATGATTAGAAGAACGATTTAGAATCACCAACTTCCAAAGACGCTTTTATAGCCGAGACCACAAATTCAAACGCCGGTTATTTTTGATTAGAAAGTAAAAAAACGCCACCGAAAATTAGTAACACACCTATAACGCCGGATATGGTAATTCTCTGATCCTTAAATAAAAAAATTGCCGCTATGGTTATTACGATAATTTGTCCTGACTTGACTGCTGATGCATAGCCTGCATTTGGTGCCAAACGAAGGGCTTCAACATCGCATAAATTTCCTACAAAGGCGAACATAGCTGCTAATATCAAAAGAAATAGCGCTGGATAATCTATTTTTAAAGGTGTTCCAGTTGCGACATTATACATCAGGTAAACAGGCGCAGTAAAAGCGAATAAATATAAGAGTATAACTGACGTTGGTAGTGAATATGTTAGTTTCTTAAGGCTTAACGCCATACAAGCAAAACTGAGCATACCAACTAACGCAAATATGAACCAACTTTGTTTTTCAAACATATATTCTCACCTTAAAATAACGTATTTCTGCCATTCATATTAATAACATTGCCAGGAAATAGCCCACTCGTCTTCTTTCCCAGGCAAAGTACCTCTTCCAAAATATCCAACACCACCATCACCCCATGACCAATTGCCTTTTTCGGTTGAGTCTATTTGAAAAACATACTCAGGTTTAATTGGGTTCTTATTCCAGGGTGCCCAGAATATTTCCGATTGAATTAAACTGGGCCAACCACCCAATTTAAACCCCGATTGATTTTCGAATAAATCATAATAATCATCCTCAAGTTCTTTTGGACATTCAAAAGGAAGGTCTTCCCAGCAGGGATAATCCTCCTCTATAATTTCATGACGCATGGGAAGCGATTTTATAGGCGAGTCTGTTTTGCAAGGGACAAGTTCAATTAAATCATCAATGCTTTTGTAAGCACGCAAGCACCACCCTTCCCCATTTGGAGTATCTTCAGGGAGATTTTCAGGGCCTATAAATACCGTTAAAAATTGAATATCATCCAGACCTTTTGGCCGATATGGTAATTTAGTTAAGTTTAATTGACATAACGCATGCATGGGTTTTCCATTTGATTCAGGCCAACCCTCGCCTTTAGAACATAAATTCACCTTTCCAAACCATGAAGCATGTTTATCCTCAGAAGGTCTAAAACCACCGATTTGCATTCGGATGGCTTTTTTCTTTATTTTCTCTCTAAATGTCTTTTTTATATAATTCATATATATCATTCAAAAACGTTGGACTGCCGGGTCATGTCAGATAGTTTGAAAGAAGCGACTAATCCGCTTGCGGTCATACCCAATTATCATTGTACTTTTATCTTTTTGCTATTCTGGAAATTTATCTGAGATAATGACCATATTGGACAATGCGTATCAACCCAACTGTTGATACGCATTGGCCAAACTCCATTTCCATATCCCTAATACTTACGTTTTTAAAAGCTTCGTTAAAGTCTGAAGAACTTGCAGCATATTTTACTGTGATCTCATCTTTATCGATCCTTTGAAGATGTAT
>JAKSAU010001286.1 GCA_022361535.1 Desulfobacterales bacterium | reverse complement strand
TCCGCGATATCGATCATCTCCTGGACCTCTCCCAGGCCCTCCGCCTTTATCTTCCCGGTTTCCAGGGAGATCAGGGTACCCAGGGCCTCTTTTTTCTCCCGCAGACGGTTGCCGATGCGCCGGACAATTTCCCCCCGCTTGGGGGCCGGCATGGTTCGAAAACGGGCAAAGGCGGCTTCGGCCGCTGACATGACCGCCTCGTAATCCGCCCGCTCCGCCGTACGGACGGCAGCGATGGGGCTGCCGTCAATGGGGGAAAAACTGACCAGCTCCGGGCCGGACGTCCGGCGCCAGCCGTCTGTCCCGCCAATGGAAGCGCCGTTGTTGACCTGTTCGACTCCCAATTCTTCCAAAATTTTTGCTTTTAATTCCGTCATCATGATCTCCTGCCTTATTCCTGCGGTTATTATGATTTTTACTTGTAATACAGGATCAGGAGAGATAAAGTAAAATTCATAATATTTATCAATAACATGAAACTTATTCATGGAAAACGCAACAATGGATCTTTACCAGCTTCGCACCTTCTTCTTCCTGGCCAAGATCAGGAGTTTCACCCAGGCGGCCGGCCTGCTCTTCGTGACCCAGTCAGCGGTCAGCCACGCCATCAAAAAACTGGAGACCTCCCTGGACACCCCGCTGATTATCCGGAAGGGGAAGACCGTCCGCCTTACCGAGGCCGGTGCAACGCTGTTCCGGTCCTGCGAAAAAATTTTCTACGAGATCGAACGGGCGGAACAGGACATCGCAAGGTTTGCCAGGGAAGCCCGGATCCGCATCCGGGTCGGCAGCACGGTAGAGTTCGGTACCAGCATCCTGATCAACCATATCCGGGATTTTCTGGATACCCACCCGGACATTCACCTGGACTTTCTGTTTTCCCACCACCTGGAAGCCCCCCTGGTCCGGGACGAGGTGGATCTGATCATTGACTGCAACGACCATCTGCTGCCCAATACGGAAAAGATCTACCTGTTTCAGGAGCAGTACATCACCATTGCATCCCCCGGCTTTGTGCGGAAAAGGGGCATCCGGAGCCTGGAC
>JAKSAU010001237.1 GCA_022361535.1 Desulfobacterales bacterium | reverse complement strand
ATAAAAGAGTATAATACTGAACGTCCTCATGAGTCACTCGACCAGTTCACACCGGCCGAGTATCTCATGCTAAAATCGCCCGATTCGTCTATTTCGATATGGAACTAATAGAGGGAAGGCTACAATTATCTCAGTAACCATTTGAAAAACTGGATTTGGTTAATTAGTATTCAATGATGAACACATAGTATGAAAACTTTTAGGTCAGAAACTAGTCCAATCAAATTTATTTTAATATCTAATTTTTAACAGTTTTGTATAAATTATTGCTGAATTTTATGAGTACTAAATACGAACCTGGAAAGGATTTGAGTCAATGACAACACCGATATATTACAATTTTCAACAGCGCTTCAATGTACCTGCCCGCGAGGCGTTTGAATGGTGCACCACCTATACTCCTGAAGACTATACTCTCATGGGAGAGAAGGTCATCAGGCGGGAAATAGAGCACATCACCGACCGAACTGTCATTCTAACCGATACGTTTGACGTTGGTACCGAAAATCAAATTGAAAAGCAAAAGCTTGTACAGCTTTATCCGAATTTACTATTCTGGACCAGCACGCACATTAGCGGGCCGGCTAAGCATTCGCAGTTTATTTATCAGATCACCGCAGAATCGGATAGTATCTCAAACCTGGATTTTACAGGACTATTTCTATACTACGGAAACAAGAAGATCAGTGAAGCACATACCGCAAAGTTAGTCGAGAAGACCTGCAATGAGGATGCAAGAGTTTGGGAACTGTTAGCAAAAGCCATGGAACAAGAACTTCTGTGCTAAAACTACGGTGGTCAACCTGAACTCATATGGCTATCAATCATAGACATAATCAACAGGTCAGCCCCACTGATCAGAATAAATTTTTCTAATACTTATTTGACCGAACAATACAACTTAAGAGCTGTCGACTTTGGAGCGCAACGAAAAGGGCGACATCTTTATACAACCGATTTTTAAATCCATTTTCCCAAAATTTTCCTGCAGAGTGCATCAAGATCCTGAAAAATATATTCTTCATCTACCCCAAGGAATGACAGTTTGTTGAGCATTTCCTTCCGCTCTGACACACTTTGGACATTTATTCTAATCATGTGAAAATGTTCAGTATTTTTTAAATATTCATTTATACTGTCATCTTTAGATCCGTGAACTGTGAAACATCCTTTCTGTGATGAGACACGCCTAATGTTCTGAGTGGCATTAATGGCAATTGGATTTTCAGGCAACCATCCTTCTCTTACAGTTGTTAAATTTGGCGGCAGATAAACTTCATTATTAATTTGCTTCCCCCCTTCCATAGTTATATTACTCCGCATAGCGGCGAGGCAATATAATGTAGGAGCTCCAATAGTCTTTCTATTTAACTCGTATGGATTGAGTACCCAGACAACATTAGGACCTTCTGCTTCTGGGTTTGATGATAATGCGAAATAAAGAGCTACAAGGGGAGACTCGGACCAATCTAATAATCTAGTAGGTAGTCCATGGTGTTGCATTAATGCATAAATCTCCCAAGGATCTAAATTTTGTTGATCGATATAAGATTTATATGAAATGAGGAAATCATGCTCAAGTGAACTCTCAACAGATCTGAGATTTCTCCAAATTAAACCCGGTATTGGTAAATAATCTGGACTAGAGACCCCTCTATACCAAAGCTTAGCATAGCTCAAAGATTCTATATGGTCTACAAATTCTGATATGGAAGATATTGAAACTTCTCTCAAAAGAACCTCCTTTTCTTGAAATATTGAGAATCTGATCAAATTTTTAATACCCATTAGGTAGGTATGAGTAAACTATTATTCCACAAAAAATATGTTTTATATACTAAATTTGCGTTGATCCTATATCCTTGTTTTCTTATTTTTTAGCTACTGATGATCGTTTAACCACTGAAGCGGCAAGATATTTTACCGCCTCTATGATAACTATTGAAAAAGAATTATTGGCTAGTACATGAAGTGGTTTCATGAGAAATCGAGACCTATTTCCCAATCAATAAAGGTTATACAAACTACATTTGACCAAGGACTTATGGTATAAGCCAACTCTCACCAATGACTGAGCACTTATAGACAAATATGTCGCTCGGCATTTATCCGATATTATGCTACCGCTGAATCGTCAACCTCACAGCGGCCCCACCCCACCTTCTTTAAATTCCAGAAAAACAAACATAGAATTCGTGTTAAATAAGATATGCCAAAAAGTGACGAATCTATTCTTGCTTTGATAGGTTTAATTACCATATTCTATTTATATCCTCAAATTTAGAGAAACTGTGTCAGCACCTGAAATTAAAAACTCAGCACCTATGAGTATAAAAGGAGGAGCTGCAATGGGACTATCTTCACCTGTCAAACGGATAAACCATATTGAATTTATCACAGGCAATGCATTGCAGGCAGCTTATTTTTACCGCAAAGCATTGGGATTTAACCAGATTGCTTATCTTGGCCCTGAAACAGGCCATCCCTACCGCGCATCCTATGCGCTAAAACAAGGTAATATTGTTTTTGTATTTACCACTCCCCTCACCAGTCAGGACCCGAAAAATGTTTTTTTGCTCCTGCACGGCGATGGGGTAAAGGATATCTGTTTCGATGTCAACGATGTTGACACCTTGTATTCTGAAACAATAAAAAAAGGGGCTTCTCCTGTTCAGCCGCCTTTTACATTAAAAGATAACAACGGGGAAGCCAGGTGGGCTGCCATTCGGACGTATGGTGATGTGATACATAGTTTTATCGACCTTGATAATTACGATGGTGTGTTTCTTCCCGGGTTTGAGCCGGTGCAATCAAATGAACAGCATGTCGGGTTTAAAAGGATCGATCATGTCGTTGCCAATACACAAGACAGGCAGATGGATCGCTGGTGCGACTTTTACAGGGATGTGTTCGGGTTTCATCAATTTGTATCATATGATGACAAGGATATTTCAACCGAGTATACAGCTCTTCGCTCAACAGTAATGGCCAATGACAAACGAAATATTAAGTTTCCCATTAATGAGCCGGCCAAAGGGAAGCGCAAGAGCCAGATACAAGAATATATTGATTTTAATTATTCAGCAGGTGTTCAGCATATCGCCCTTTATACAGATGATATACTGAGTACTGTGGGAAAACTTAAGACAAACGGGCTCAACTTTTTAACCATTCCGGATGCCTATTATGAGACGGTCTGGGATCGTGTGGGAGACATCAAGGAAGATAAGAAACGTATTCAAGAATATAACATATTAGCAGACAGTGATGAGAACGGTTATCTTCTTCAAATTTTTACTAAGCCGGTTCAAGACAGGCCTACTTTGTTTTTAGAAGTTATTCAGCGAGCCGGGTGCCAAAGCTTTGGCAAAGGTAATTTTAAAGCCCTGTTTGAATCCATTGAACTGGAACAAAAAAGAAGGGGGAATCTGTAATATGGTATACTACCATTCAATGGGTAAAATCCCGCATAAAAGACATACGGCCTTTCGGAAAGAAACCTCTGGCATTTACCACGAACATCTGATGGGAAACCTCGGCTTTACAGGCATTCAATCAATTCTTTACACGATTCGCCCCCCCACACAATTAATAAAAGTGGAACGAATCAAGGAATTTTCATGGGATCGGGAACCAGATAATTACTTGCACCTAAGGCATTTCAGGACTCACAGCCTGCCACCGGAGGGCACAAGTCCGGTTTTAGATCGAACCCCGCTTTTATTTAACAACGATGTCGGAGTTTCGATTGCCCGGCCAAATGCCGATGATGATTTTTTTTACAGAAACGGGCAAGGAGATGAACTCATCTTTGTGACTAAAGGAGAGGGAACGCTTGAATCTCAGATGGGTGAACTGGATTTTATAAAAGGGGACTATTTGGTCATTCCTAAAGGCATCATTCACCGGTTCCGCTTAAAGGGAAAGGAACACATTTTTTATATTATTGAAAGCAGAGGATATGTCCGCACACCCGCCCGTTACAGGAATAAACACGGCCAGTTGCTGGAGCACAGCCCTTTTTGTGAGCGGGATATCCGATTACCATCCCGACTGAATCCGGTGGACCAAACAGGGGAGTTTGAAATATTATCAAAGGCCAGAAACGGCCTTCACCGGATGATCTTAACCCACCATCCCTTTGATACGGTTGGTTGGGACGGATATTACTACCCCTGGGCATTCAATATTGATGATTTCGAACCCATCACCGGAAGAATTCATCAACCGCCTCCGGTTCATCAAACCTTTGAAGGCAACGGATTTGTAGTCTGCTCTTTTGTGCCAAGGCTGTTTGATTATCATCCTGATGCTATTCCGGCGCCTTATAATCACTCAAATATCGGGTCTGATGAAGTTTTGTATTACTGCAGTGATGAGTTCATGAGCCGGAAAGGCATTGAGTTCGGTTCCATTACCCTCCATCCCGATGGAATGCCCCACGGTCCACATCCGGGAAAAGCTGAAGCGTCCATCGGATTAAAAGAAACCAAAGAGACGGCAGTGATGCTGGATGCGTTTAAACCACTTCATGTCGCTAAAGCGGCACTGGCTTGTGAAGATAAAAACTACCAGACTTCGTGGCTGGAGCAATGATAATGAACGCAGCATTTAAACATTTTATGCAAGAAATCATTGATTATGCCGGACTTTTTCCGCCAGCCCGGCTGGATCTTGAGACCGCATTAAGTCAATATCAAACCTATCAACAGAACAGTGAGAATTGGATCCTCAGTAAATTTGTTATACCGGAAGCAACATTAAAGTCCATTTCCCAGCCTGGAGAAATGAAGTTTTCCGTTATTCTGTCGGAGCCGGATTCGAATCAGTTTTTGAGTTCGCTCCGCACGTTGGCACCGAATATCGTCTCTTTTGAAATTCGTTTGCCCGAAGACTGCTCAGCCATCGAACATATTTCATCCTTCCTTGGAAGGACCATTCGAAAAGTAGAAGCCGCAGGAATTGAGAAGACTTCTATTTTTGTAGAATCGGCACGTGTGGATCTATGTGATGCTGATATTCTGGGGATCAATAAATTCAAGCGGCACACATGTCACAACATTGGTTATAAACTCAGATGCGGCGGAACGGTTCCCGGGATGGTTCCAGATCCGGACCAGGTGTTGATCGCCATCAGGTCCTGCATCAGCAGAGACCTGTCCATGAAGTTTACCGCAGGACTCCATCATCCTTTTAGTGATTATTCTCAAACGCTGGAGGGCCTTCAGTATGGATTTATCAACGTTTTCACAGCATCTCTTCTCGGGTTTAGCAGCCAATTAAGTGATAAAGAGATAAAAGCATGTCTGATGGACCAAAAGATGAACAATTTTGACTTCGACGACACAAAATTATCTTGGAATGGTCACAGTATTCCTTCAGATCGGATAAAACAATTGCGTGGTGAAAAAATCACCAGTTTTGGCAGTTGTTCGTTTGAAGAACCGTTGAATGATCTAAAGTCCCTGAGCTTCTTATTCTAAAGCATAAAACAAAATTAGACCGGAGAGGAAGAAATGAGTGCTACAAATCGTCGATCATTTATCGAATATGATGCAAATCATCATTTTCCCATTCAGAATTTACCCTATGGTATTATTGAGTATCATGGCAGAAAAAGAGCTGGAATCCGAATAGGTGATTATGTTCTGGATCTTTCGATCCTGGAAAAATTGGAGTTCTTCCCGGGTCTGTCCGGGGTGTTCAACCAGCCGAGTTTAAATCGTTTTTTAAGTCTTGGAAAAACGGAATGGGAAAAAGTCAGAAGGACAGTAACTGATCTTTTAGATGCTGAGACCCCGGAAATTCAAAATAACATTGAGCTTCGAAACAAAGTATTGATTCCCATCGCTGATATCAAAATGAGCTTGCCTGTAGAAATTGGCGATTATACAGATTTTTATTCGTCAAGAGAACATGCAACCAATGTGGGAACCATGTTCCGGGGAAAAGAAAATGCCCTGATGCCCAATTGGCTTCACCTGCCTGTGGCTTATCACGGCAGGTCCAGTTCAATTGTATTAAGCGGTACATCTATCCGGCGGCCCTGTGGCCAGATCAAAAACGACGATCAGGAATCGCCTGTGTACTCACCTTGCCGTCTTTTGGATTTTGAGTTGGAGATGGGCTTTTTTGTGGGGCCTGGATCCAATTTGGGTAAACCGATTCAAATGAATCAAGCCGCTGAACATATATTTGGAATGGTTCTGGTCAATGACTGGTCGGCCAGAGATATTCAAAAATGGGAATATCAGCCCCTGGGACCGTTTAATGCCAAAAATTTTGCCACATCTATTTCACCCTGGATCGTTCCGTTGGAAGCGCTTGAACCGTTCAGATGCAGGGGACCTGAACAGTCCCCGGTACCGTTGCCTTATCTCCAGAATTCAGAAGACTGGGCCTTGGATATCCATCTGGAAGTCAATCTTCAGGATACGATGATATCCAAAGGAAATTTTAAAACCATGTATTGGAATATCCTTCAGCAACTTTGTCATCATACCGTTACCGGGTGTAACGTCAATCCCGGGGATATGATGGCCTCAGGAACGATCAGTGGGCCTGGTGAAAAAAGTTATGGCAGCATGCTGGAGTTAAGCTGGGGAGGAAGAAGACCTTTGAAACTGTCCAATGGCGAAGAACGCAAATTCCTTCAGGATAATGATAGTGTTTCCATAACAGGATGGTGCCAAGGAGAGGGATTTCGTGTGGGATTCGGAGAGGTTTCAGGCGATATCCTACCGGCTGTAATTTGAAATAAAGGTCGTTATCTGTTTTTAAGAAATCATCATTCATGATACCTGTTCTTTATTCATGAACAGGAAACCTTGTTTCAAATTTTGGTCAACCCGCAAAAACAGGCTCCTGTGTTGTTTAAAAAAACTGTCATTTGTAGAAAAACTGACTCTATAAGGTGGGATCAATTATCTTGAATTAATTCATAATTTGGTTCTTGTTTTAAAAAGACTTCCATCATACAATTTGGTTGTTTGAACTTTGGTTTTACGTAAGATCCGCAAACTAAGCAATATATGAATTGTGCGCATTAGAGTTTTTGATCTTGGAGGAAACCATGGAATTTGAGCTTAATTTTGAAAAACTGCCTGATTATATTTTGGTTCAGACCCAAGGGAAAGCTTCAGTTAGCGGTTTTGATGATTTGTTGACGGCAATAGTCAGCTCTCCGAAATGGGTAAAGGGATTAAAACAACTTGTAGATCACAGAAAATTGAAATCGAAGAATCTTACGGCAGAAGATATACAAGCAATTAAATGTATAGTAGAAAAGCACGCTCAAAATCTTGGAAATGGATGTTGTGCGTTTGT
>JAKSAU010000040.1 GCA_022361535.1 Desulfobacterales bacterium | reverse complement strand
GAGAACAACACCTGTTTCGCTCAGATCAACATCTGCGTCAAAACCCTTGATCTGGTCTTTGATTATCTGGCTTATTTCTTCTGCTTTAATTTCCATTAGACACTCTCACCTTTTTTTAAAGTTTCCCTCATATTGATCAGCTGGGTTTTTACGCTGCCGTCAAGAACAAGATCGCCGATTTTTGTCACAACGCCGCCGATAAGGCTTGGATCCTGTTCCACATTTAGAACTATGGTTTTACCGGTCTTTTTAGACAGGGATTCCTTGATTTTGTTAACCGCTTCATCAGAGAGTTCTGTGGCGGAAACAACGGAAGCTTTAACCACACCGTTGAGTTCGTCAGCCATCTCTTTGTAATAGGAAGCAATTTCCCTTAAAAAACCGATTCTCCCCTTATCAAACAACAGGGTCAGAAAAGACTTCATGATGTCGGACAGATCGGTTGCACCGACAACTGCCTCAAAAAGCTGTTTTCTGTTGCTTTTAGAAATCAGGGGATTGACCAGGGCTGATTCAAAACCTTCCTGGGTGTCAAAGAGGCCAACCATTGCGGTCAACTCTTCATTGTATTGTTCTGCCTGGCCATCTTCCTGGCCAATCAGAATCAATGCTTTGGCATAACGCCTTGCGATCGCTAGATTTTTCATTATGCCTCCACCTTTTTCAAGTATTCGTCAACAAGTCGATCCTGATCTTCAGCTGAGATGGATTCTTTAATGACTGCCTCTGCCTGTTCCATTGCCCGTTCAGCGATCTCCTGCTGAAGCGCAGCCTTGGCGCTCTTAAATTCTTGTTCGATATTGCGCTTGGCCATATCTTCCAATTTTTCAGCCTGAGCACCGGCTTCCGCAATGATTCTCTTTTTGGCTTCTTCACCCTGCTTGATGTAATCTTCAACAATTTGTTTAGATTCTTGTTCAAGATTCCTAAACCGGGTTTCGTATTCGGCAAGTTTTTTCTCTGCTTCAGCTTTCTTTTGCTCCAGTTCGCTTAACTCTTCTTCAATATCTTTTGCACGTGAAGAAAAAAACTGGGCAACCGGCTTTTTAGCAATAAAAAACACACCTACTGCAAGAAGGCCAAAGTTGAGCACTTTCCAGGTATCAACGGTGAGCCAAGAGTTATGCACTCCGCCGCCGCCACCAGCTGCCCATGCAGCTGTAGAACCTGCAACCAGTGCCATAACAGCACCGGAAACCTTAAGGTGTTTTTTCCAATTAATTTTTTCCATTAACAAGCCCTCCCTAAAATCTTTTCACCGATGGCTTTAGCATAAGCGTCAACCTCGGCTTCCAGCGCTTTGCGGGCCTGCTCAGTCTCTTCTGCAACCTGCTGCTTGATCTGGGCAAAATTTTCCTGAGCTTTCTTGTTAATCTGGTCGATTATTTCCTTCTCCTCTGCTGATGCCTCCTCAATGAATGCCTCTTTTTTCTTGAGACCTTCACCTCTGGCCTGTTTCAACCCGTTTTTGTAGGCATCTTTCTGGCCTTCAAGATCAGCCGATGCTTTTTCGACACCTGTTTCCAGGCCGTCGACTTTGGCTTTTCTTTCCAGAATGACATTACGGATGGGTTTATACAGAACCAAATTGAGGATAAAAAGCAGGACAAGGAAATTCACCATCTGGATCAATGCTGATCCATCAGGAATCACAGTTATCATAAAATTCCCTCCGCCAGTTAATGATTACAAATAAAAATCAACCACTTATATCCTACTGGCCACATTCTTCCGAACCCGGCCTAAATTCCTGGAATAATCGAGACTTGAGTACCATCCGGCCAACCATTTGTCAACATTCAATCACAAATAATTTCACCGTGTGAACCCTGTCTATATAAGGTCTTTCAGCCCCTATTAACCTGCCAAAATATCAATAAAAAATTTAAAAATTTTTTATTTTGTATATAAAAAAAACTTAACAAACAGGATAAAAAATAAAAAAAACAAGCCAGTTTGGTCAGGAACTGGTAAATTTGCGCATACTAATATTTAAAAGGATGCCAAATCCAACCATATTGGTTACCACCGAAGACCCTCCATAAGAAATCAGAGGTAACGGCACCCCCACAACCGGCATTAACCCCATGACCATGCCGATATTAATAAATATCTGCCAAAAAATCATAGTGGTAATACCGAATGCCAGCAGGGAGCCAAACATGTTTCGGCAGTTGTAAGCAATATTCAACCCCCAAAACAGCAATATAAAATAAAGGACAAGCAACACACCGCACCCAACAAGACCCCATTCTTCAGCCAAAACAGATAAAATAAAATCCGTATGCTGTTCCGGTAGAAAATTTAAAGCGTTCTGGGTTCCCTCTAGAAACCCTTTACCTGTAATCATGCCTGAGCCGATGGCAATTTTCGATTGTATGATATGGTAGCCGGCACCAAGGGGATCACGATCCGGATCTAAAAATGTAAGAATTCGCCCCTTTTGATACTCCTTGAGCCCAAAAAACCAGACCAAAGGCACTATGGACAGCGCCACGCCGGACAAAGTAAAAAAGACTCTTTTCTCAACCTTTACAAATAAGGTGATGGAAGCGGCAATTAGAAGAAGCAGTAACCCGGTTCCCAGATCAGGCTGATTAACGATCAAACCGAAAGGAATGAGACACAAAATTGCCGGTTTAATAAGGTTCCTGAACCCCAAGCCCTCTAAAGTTACATTGTCTGAATATACCGATGCAAGGCTGATGATCAAAGATATTTTCATGAGCTCGGATGGCTGCATGCGTATAGGCCCAAGAACCAGCCAACGCTGGGAGCCTCCACCCATCTGCCCGAAAAGATAAGTTGACACCAGCAGACCAACACATAGCGTATATATAAAGAGGTGAAGTTTATCCAGTTCCCTGAAATCGATCACAAGACAACCGATCATGATTCCAAAACCAGCCCCCATCCAAATCCCCTGCTTTTTAAACAGGACATGGGCGCCGGCTCCGTCAAAGCCGGCTGTAACTGCCGAATACAAAACGGTAAGTCCGGTTGCACAGATCAAAAAAATGACAGCCATAAATCCCCAGTCAAAATTTTCGATTAAACGGCGGTCAAACATATCATTCCTGCTCCGGGTCTGGTTCCGGCAGAACCGCCACATCAACGGCAGGCTCCCCCAGATAGGTTTTGATCAACTCACTGGCCACAGGCGCAGCGGCACTGGATCCATGTTCACCATGTTCGATAATGACTGAAATGGCGATTTTGGGATTTTGAGCAGGTGCGTAACATACAAACCAGGCATGGTCCTGTAGAGTTCTTGCCAACTTTTCATTGTCAAATTTTTCTCCGGCCTTCCGGCTGAAAACCTGTGCTGTGCCGGTTTTGCCTGCGATTTCAACCTCAGGCAACCGGATTCGTCTGGCAGTTCCCCTCTCACCATGAACCACTTTAAGCAGTCCATTCTTCACAAGTGCGAGGTTTTCTTCAGACGCTGGCAACCCACCTATAATTTCCGGTTCAACGGCTTTTACCACTTGACCCTTATCATCCCTTACTGACTTAACAATCCGAGGTTTATATAAAGTC
Organism: Desulfobacterales bacterium; assembly: GCA_022361535.1. The sequence goes on along the minus strand of JAKSAU010000040.1, from coordinate 5,530 downwards.
CCGTTGTTGCCTACAGCACCTATAAAAACCGCCATCTGAAGCGGGGTGACAAGGTTAAACCCCTGACCAATACTTATCGAGAGCGTTTCACCTGCTTGCCAAGCTTCCTTGAATCGATTTTTTTTCCATATGGCTGTAGGGATTAATCCGTCCCTTTCATGGGCCAGACGGATACCGGTAAGCCGGCCCAGTCCTGATCCATTGGCATACTGTGCAAGTGTATCCACCCCCAGTTTTTCTCCGGTCTGGTAAAAAAAGACGTCACAGGACTGAGCCATTGCATCTACCACATCAACCTCTCCGTGGCCATGGCGGCTCCAGCACTGGTAGCGCCGATTACCAAATTTATAAAACCCCGGACAGAAAAAAGTAGAATGGCGGTCAATGACTTTTTCTTCAAGCCCAGCCAGGGCTGTAATTATTTTATATGTAGATGCGGGTGGATATTCAGCCTGGATCGCCTTGTTGTTCATGGGGCGCCCCGGATCATCCATAAGGGCTCTCCATTTTTTGCTTGAGATCCCCCCGATAAAATCATTTTGATCAAAACTGGGAGTTGACGCCATAACCAACACATCCCCGTTTGAAGGATCAATGGCGACCACAGCTCCGTCTTGACCAATCAACAGTTCTTCTGCGCGTTGCTGGAGCTTCAAATCCAGGGTAAGGCTCAAATCTTTTCCGGAAACAGGTTCAACAGTCTTGAGCACCTTAATCACCCGTCCGTTGACATCAACTTCCACCTGCCGCCCCCCCCGCTTTCCCTGGAGAAAGGGTTCAAAGCTTTTTTCCACCCCATACCGCCCTATTGAATCACCAGTTCTGACATTGGGATATTGTCCGCTTTCCAACTCTTTTTTATTGATCTGCCCAAGATATCCCAGCAAATGGGCCGCTGTTTTTTTGTGTATATAATGCCGGGTGGGCTCAATATCGATATAAATACCCGGCAAGTCAAACTGATGAGCCTCAACAATGGCCAGCTGATCCCTGGTGATGTCTTTTTTCAAAGTCAGGGGTTTATAAAAAGCGGATCGACCTGCTTTTTCAATACTTTCCATAAGATCGGCATACGGTTCGTCAATTAGCATGGCCAGACGGCTTACGGTCTCTTTAAGGGGGTTGGCGTCCTCTAAAACAATAGTTAAATCAAAGGCGGGCCGGTTGTCTACGAGAAGCGAATCATTGCGGTCATAAATCAAGCCCCTGGAAGATTTAATACTCTTTAACCGAACGCAATTGGTCTTGGACAGGCGTCTGTACTCCTCCCCTTTGATCAGCTGAAGGTACATAAGCCGTAAAAAAAGAAGGGAAAAAACAAAGATAATACAAAGGCTGGCACCAATAAGGCGTTGTTTGATCCAGTCGCGGTCGGGATTTTTATTTACTACACCCACCTTACCCCCTGTATTTTCTTACCATTTCCCGCCTAAACTGCCTGACGGCGTAGATATAATTCTGACGCGTGACATTCATAAGCCAGACACCTGACGGGATAAACAAGAGCCCCCATATCATCTGACGTAGAATCAGTCCGTAATTCATTGCCATCACACCGGCCTCTCCCTGGGCCAGGAATACGCTGAAAAGGATCAACCCCTGGTGAATGGAGACAGAAATCAGGCTTACCACCATTACAAACAAGGCACTGCGTTGAAAGACAAACTGTCTGAACAGCTGAACAATTAAATATATCCAGATATATGTAAATGTATGCAGAAAAAAAGGAACACCTGAAAGGCTGTCCATAATGCCACCAATAAAAATAATGCTTATCAACACTCCGTAGTGTGAGTAGGAAAGACTCAGATAAAGTACAGTTATTATAAGGATATCAAAGCATTGAGAGAACCAGGAAAATCCTGGAAAAATAACAGTCTGGCAAATAATCAAAATAAGGGTGGAAATAAAGAAAAAGAAAAAATTCATCATACCCGTATCTTCAGACGGTTAGTCGCCATTTTTATACACCAGCACTTCCTCAAGCCTGTCAAAATCTACGCTGGTTTCGATAATGATATCCTGGAACAACTGGGAATGTACTTTCTTTACTTCAAGAATCCGGCCTATTTTTAACCCCTTTGGAAATACCTGGTCCAGCCCTGATGACACGATCATCTCCCCAGGTTTAATCTCATCCTTTCTTAAGGCATAGACAAATGAACACGTATCTTCATTGTTCCCTTTAACCATTCCGCGAACCCTGGTGTTTTGGACCAAGGCATCAACTGCAGAATTTCGATCCGTAATAAGCAATACCCTTGAAAAGGAATTGGACACTTTGATAATCTGGCCGACAATCCCTTCAGAGACCAGAACAGGGGAGCCTTTGACCAGTCCATCGTCTTCACCCTTATCAATCATTATGGTTTTAAACCAAGGGGACGGATCACGGGCGATGACCTGTGCGGCAACATACGTGGCTGGAACTGAGCCGGTGAAATTAACAAACTTCTTTAGCCGGGCATTTTCCAGCTCGAGTTCTTCATACCGATTCTGGATTTCTTTTGCCCTAGCTAGTTCGTGGCGCAATTGCTGATTTTCTGCTACTGCCAACACTGAGGTAAAATAAGTATGCCAAACCGATTCTGTAAAGCTGATGGTCCGGGTAACCACGAACTGGAAAGGAGACGTCAGTGTAATGGCCAGACGCTCCAGGCCGCTGACCGGAAGAGATTGCCTGCTGGTCATGGTAATCACAGTAAAATTTACCGCAATAAAAAGACCCACGCCGATAATAATAATCACCCGCCTGGAAAACATTACCGTTAGCTTATCACCACTTCTTTAAGAATTTCGATGCTGTCCAAAGATTTGCCGCAACCCAAGGCCACCGTTGATAAAGGATCATCAGTGACAACAATGGGCAAGCCGCTTTTTTCTTTGAGTAACTTGTCAAGATTTTTCAAAAGTGCCCCGCCGCCTGTGAGCACAATACCAGAATCAACAATATCTGCTGCCAATTCAGGCGGAGTTTGTTCCAATGCGATACGTACTGTTTCCACAATGGCATCAATTTGCTCGGAGATGGCCACCCTCACCTCTTCGGAGTCTATCGCCAAAATTTTAGGAATACCGGAAACCAAGTCACGACCTTTAACTTCAATAGTCTCAAGATGCTCCGGGTCCGGATAGGCGTTACCAATGGTAGTTTTTATTATCTCAGCGGTTCTTTCACCAATAAGAAGATTATATTTGCGTTTTATATGCTGGCTGATGGAAGAATCCATTTTATCGCCTGCGACCCTAAGGGACCTGGTATAAACAACACCAGCAAGGGAAATCACAGCCACTTCCGTAGTACCGCCCCCGATATCTACGACCATGTTACAAGTAGGCTCGGTAATTGGGAGGCCGGCACCGATGGCAGCAGCCATGGGCTCTTCGATGAGGAAAACCTCTCTTGCACCTGCTGACTCTGCACTTTCTTTGACAGCCCTTTTTTCCACTTGGGTAATGCCCGATGGAACAGCAATGATAATTCTAGGCCGAACCAGGGTTTTTCTATTATTATGAACTTTACGAATAAAATGCTTAAGCATGGCCTCGGTGACCTCAAAATCCGCAATCACCCCATCACGCATCGGACGGATGGCCACAATATTACCCGGGGTACGCCCCAGCATCCGCTTTGCTTCAAGCCCTACAGCCAGCACCTTGTTTTTGGCACGTTTATCAGTCCTGACCGCCACAACAGAGGGTTCACTTAATACGATCCCTTTTCCCTTTACATACACCAGTGTGTTTGCAGTTCCAAGGTCGATAGCGAGATCGTTGGAAAAGGCACCAAGCAAAGTATCAGTTATAAAGTTCATTTGTCCTCTTTCACGCAAAATTTCAGTTGAATTTCCACACTATTTGAAAAAAACATCATTAAAAGATATTTGCTAACAAACTTATGGTTTTTTTACAAGAATAAAAGTGTTTCACAATAGTATATTTCTATTGTAGTTTGATGAGATCAGATCATGTATTTGGGGCCTGAAAGATTTTATCTTGATATTCTCCCGGCTGGGATGCACCCGATTGGTCAAAAGGATTGCTATAAGGCCGTCTTCAGGGTCCATCCAAAACGAGGTACCGGTAAAGCCTAAGTGTCCGATGGCCCTGTTAGAAAAATAGCTGCCAGAAGACGAATCTGATTTGGACGGTGTATCAAAACCTGCAACTCTTTCCAGGCCATCTTTTTTTCTTAAAAATGTCTTAATAACATCAGAATTCAGGACAACCGACTCCCCATCAATGGCTGCCATGATTTCACAGCAAAGTTTGTAAACACACATAGCATCACCAAACAATCCGGCATGGCCTTCTATTCCCCCTGCTGCCCAGGCATTTTCATCTTCAACCTCGCCTATAATTAGTTTTTTGCGCCATAAACAATCGCTGGTGGCTGCAGGAATATCAATCTTACCCTCTCTATTCGATGCTGTTTTGTACTGGACAAGATCCCCAAAATAAAGGCGACTTATCCTCAAGGGGTCATAAATCCGTTCTTGCACAAATTTATCTAGCCGCATACCTGATAGATGCTCCACCACCCAAGCCAGAAGAATATACCCAAGGTCACTGTATAGTTCTTTTTCCCCGGGTTTTTCTATCAGAGGTTCTTTTATAACCAGGTTTCTAATTTCAAGCCTTGCCTCTGCAAACGATCTCTTTACTTTTTTAAAATACTCCCGGTGGGCAGGAAGCCCTGATGTATGCCTAAGAAGCATATCAATGGAGATGCTATCTTTATCTGTTCCACGAGCATCAGGCAGGATATCTCCGACACACGTCTCAGTTTTTAATTGCCCTGTTTTAACCAAATCGGCCACGGCAAGGGTCGTAGCCAAAGGTTTTGTAAGGGAGGCCAAATCAAATACTGTTTCAGGGTCTACAGGTACGCGGGTTGCCAGATCAGCCACACCAAACCCTTTATGATAAAAGATCTTTTCCCTGTTTGCCCACAGCAACACACCTCCGGGGAAAACACCCTCTTTTACGGCGTTCATCATGGCCTGGTCAATATCAGAAAACACAGCCTCGTCCGTCATACTAAGGGCTCCCAAGTAAGCGTCCCCTTTTCTGCATCAAGAGTAACCTTTGCTCCCATTGGCAAAGATAAATTGATGTTCCCATGACCGGCACCAAGCCCCATATATACAGGAATGTCAAGGCCTTCAAAAATGTCTAATATAATTTCAGGGATATACTCAGCATTGGAACAATTCTCGAATGATCCGGTCACAACTCCCCTCACCTTGTTTAACATCCCGGCCATCTTCATCTGAGAGAGCATACGGTCAATTTTATAAGCAGGCTCTCCTACATCCTCAATAAAAAGGATACCCTGATCAAAATCCGGCTGGAACCTGGTACCGACCATATGCACCAGGGTTGCCAGGTTTCCTCCTACCAGCCGGCCATCTGCCTTCCCACTTTTGAGCAGACCACCTTCATTTACATCGAGTTTGGTCTGGTTTCCTGCAATCGCCTTTTCAAAGCTTTCCAAGGTCTCTTGGCCGGCTCTTGAAAGGGAGACAAG
>JAKSAU010000935.1 GCA_022361535.1 Desulfobacterales bacterium | reverse complement strand
CAACCTTTCCGGTGGTTTGGTTTATTACCTGGTACTTTCTGTTAAACGGATGTTTTTTAGCAATTACTTCCTGTTCAAAGTACGTTTGCATTTCGTCCAAGTGACTGGGTTGAATAAGCCCATACCATGATTCAATGTTTTTAATAAAATCGGGTTGGATTCCTAAGATTTTATCGAGCTGCGCAGAACAGATCCAGCCACCCGTTTTCAAGTTTAAGCGGTAATGCCCGATGTTGGCTACTTTCTGCGATAATGCGTAATCCGATTCCTGTTCTTCCAGAAACTTTATCCGTTCCTGAGCTAATTGCAGTTCCTTTTCAAGTATATGTATTTTATGGTTCTCAGACATATACGATGGTTTACAATGGGAGATTATGGCTGTTAGTTACTTTAAATTACATTAATTAAACGAAACCTAAAAGTGAAACCAGGCAAACATTTATGTAACTAACACTGGAACCAGGCAATACCATTAAATGTTGGTAAATTGGTAAACCCGGCTTGGAACAAAAAATACCCTAAATTGATAGTTTCTGAATTGATCCAAGTGATGTTGTCCGCGGTAAGATCTACACTGAGTAAAGGTTGGTCCGTCCCAAATATTGCCTGGCACCGACCAAATTCCGGCTTAACTGAACCGTAAGGTGAGTTACTGGACAGCTGGATTTACAGGGTGCAAAGAAGAATTAGGTAAACCTACGTTTACTTCTCCCTTAGTACTTAAACTCTCTTTTCTACAACAAACAGGTTGGTTGCCCCAAACAAGAATTTTTTAACCGAAATCATTTCAAAACCAAAACATTTCAGAAGCAATCCCATTTGGCGACGAGTATAGTAATGCCGCGATGACAATGCCAGGTACCAATACGCTTTAAAATTACCGGTTAATATACCTCCTAACGGAACCAAAAAAAGGAAAAGGTAAATGGTGAAGAAAAACCGGATAATAACGTTAGCCGGACTGCCACTTTCCAGGATTACAAGGCGTCCACCCTTTTTTAAAACACGACTTAACTCATTAATATGTCGATTTTCATTCGGATTGTTATACGTAAGGTTTCTGAAGCCGAACGTAATACCAATGGCATCAAATGTTTCATTGTCAAACGGCAACTCCAAAGCTTGTCCTTCAACAAATTCCACATTATTAATGTTATTTTTTTGTTTTAATTT
>JAKSAU010000867.1 GCA_022361535.1 Desulfobacterales bacterium | reverse complement strand
TGGAAACAGGGAATTTTGAGGTATACCGCGTCGGGGCGTCATTGCGCGATTCAAGGTGAAACGTGACCGCGTGGACGGTCCCCATGCCGGTCTCGCTGTTGCCCGTGTAGTCAATCCGGGACAGATAGATCTCTCCCTGATCCTTGGTATAGGAGACGGTCATGAAATTGCCGTTGGGGTCTTCCACCCGGTCAAGGCACCACTTGAAGGTGCGGCTGGTATCCGTGGGATCGGTATCCAGAAGTTCATACTGTCGGGAATCCGCACTGGTCCCATAGAAATACCGGGTGCCGTCCTTGGTGGTCACCACCCAGCCGCTGGTTTCCGGGTCCGGGTTCTCGTATCGGGAAAAGGCGCCTTCGATTTTGGCCCCATACATGTGAGCCCCCCACTCGGAGCGCGGCACCAGCTCGGACGTCGATCCATTGACGGACGCGACAAAATCAAAGGCGTCGTAATCGACCCCCCGCCTGGTGGCGCGCTGGATCGCCCCCATCTCAAGGCTCCAGCCTACGCCGATCCAGCCGTTTTTCTGGTAACTGTTATACGTCAGCGACAGCTTCGGGCCGATCCCCTTTCTCCCCGGCGGCACAACGATAGGAATCTGCTGGGTCGCCGCCCCCGTAAAACTGAGGCTCTGGGCCACCGGCACGGCAGAGCCGGCCGGGCCCGGGGCAATGTCTTCGTCCGACAACGCCGGCCCGCTTATCCCCACGGTCAGTACCAGGGCGAAGGTTAGTTCAACTATCAGGTTCCACAGTTTACGAGACCGAGTTTTCATCGCTGAAGTCCTCTATGGTTGTGTTCCGGTTCATGCGTTGTGTGGTCAATACAGTATGGTTGAAGGGGCCGGTGTAAACGGCAAATGGCTTCAGCCGTCGCTCACCCCCGGCCCGGTCGTGTTCTTATGGCACGGGAACGCGGGTAATCCCTTTGATTCGCCCCAACGCGTCGTACTCATAGTAAATACCGGCCCCATCCACATCGTCCACTGTGGGGTCTGACCCGAGATTGTATTCCGACAGGTTGTTCAAACCGTCACCGTCGGGATTGGCCATGGCGCCACAGGTATCGCAGTCGATGGCGCCGAAATGAGTCATCTGCCACGGATCGGGCAGGCCGGCCGCGTTGGTGTCCACGAGATCTTCGGGGGCGAAAACGGCCCGGAACACATGATCGGCGGCGACATCCACCAATTTGTAAAAGGCGGCGGCGCCGATCCGCTGATCATCCACGAACCCTTGCTCTAGTGCGTACCCGGCGTCGGGCATCATGGTGATGCCCAGGCTCTCTCCCCGGCAAACCCGGTATGCGCCAACCGGGTATACGGTCCCGTTTTCGGCGGCCTGCACGGTGATCTGATAGCTCTCCGGAAGCACGGCGAGCCAATACTGGTTGTTTTTCATGATGCACAGAACGTTATTGGCAAAATAGGCGCTCGTGACACCGCTGGTGGGATAGGCCGTCCCGTTTTCCGGCGCG
>JAKSAU010000101.1 GCA_022361535.1 Desulfobacterales bacterium | reverse complement strand
TTGCAGCAGCACAGCCCAATACCCGGGCGATTTTTACCATTAAGCAGAACGTCAACCCCATGGATATAGTCCGCAAAATATAGACCAGACAAGGATTTTGCCTATACCTTTTAGGTTTGACTTTCTACTTCCTTTTCGGTAAATTATTTGACAATCGGTTATATTTTGCCATCTCTATGACAACCTTTCAGGAGAGTTAATATGTTTGAAGACGACGAAACCCTACAAATGTACATTGAAGAGTCTCTGGATCACCTTGGTGACATTGAAAGCGACCTGTTGACTATTGAAGAAGGTGGGGAAAACATCGATCTCGATCTAGTAAACAATGTTTTCAGGGCAGCGCACTCTGTCAAAGGCGGTGCAGGATTTATGGGGCTTACCACAATCAAAGACCTTGCCCACCACCTTGAAAACGTTTTGGGACTCATCCGGAACAGTGAACTGACACCGGATTCCAACAGAATCAGCGTTTTGCTAAAGGGTTTCGACGAGTTGGAAAACCTTCTTAACAACATTGAAACCAGCAATGATATCGATATCTCAAGTCATGTTGAAGCCTTGGAAAACATCACTAAATCATCTTTACCTGAAGAGCAAAAAGAGATGGTTTCCGAACAGGTAGATATCGTCCTTCGGGATGGCCGGATTTTCAAACAGGTTTCCTTGTATGAGGTCGAAACTTACAAAAACGAGGGAAAAAATCTGTTTCTTGTTGAATATGACATGATCAACGATATCCACAGGAAATCAAAAAATCCCCTTGAGGTATTAAATAACCTTCAAAAGACCGGAACAATCGTCGAAACCCGCATTGATTTTACCTCAGTAGGCACCCTTGAAGATGCAGGCGCACCAAACCGGATTCCTTTCCAGGTACTTTTTGCTTCCATTATCGAGCAGGATATGACCGAAACATTGTTTGACATTTCCAGCCAGTATATCCATATGATCACTGATGAAATGATCATGCCGGCGTCGGAAAGCACTGACGAAGATCAGCCGGCCCTGGAACCTGCACAAGAAACCGTACAGGCGCCTGTCCAGGAGGCACCTGTTGCAGAAGCGGCTGTGGAAGCTCCGGCAGCGGCTCCTGTTCAGCAGGCTTCACCAACACCGGCACCTCAAGTAGTCACGGAAAAAGTTCAAAAAACAACTGCCCCTGCGGCCAAAACTCAAGACAAGGACTTGAACCTTGGCGCCAAGCCTCAGACCTCTTTAAGGGTAAACGTCGGGCTGCTTGACACCCTGATGAACCTTGCAGGTGAATTGGTGTTGAGCCGGAACCAACTTCTTCAGGGTATTAACTCATCCAATTCAAAAGCCACAGAATTGTCAAGCCAGCGAATCGATATGATCACCTCGGAACTCCAAGAGGCGATCATGAGAACCCGGATGCAGCCTATTGCCAACATCTTGAACAAATTCACAAGGGTAGTTCGAGACTTGTCCCAACAATTGGGCAAATCCATTGAGCTTGAAATCGAAGGCAAGGATGTTGAGCTCGATAAAACAATCCTGGAATCCATTAATGACCCCCTAACCCATCTGGTCAGAAATTCTGTTGACCACGGAATCGAAACCCCAATGGAAAGGGAACAGATGGGGAAAAACGGTACCGGTAAAATAACGCTCAAGGCATTCCATGATGCAGGCCAGGTCAATATTGTAATCTCTGATGACGGTCGTGGCCTGAATCCCGGCAAGATAGCCTCTTCAGCCATAGACAAAGGGTTGATCTCCGATGCACGGGTGGCAGAAATGTCAGACAAGCAGAAGATGGAGTTGATATTCTTGCCCGGTTTTTCAACAGCCAAAGAAGTAACGGATGTATCCGGCCGTGGCGTTGGCATGGATGTTGTTGTCACCAATATTGAGACTCTCGGCGGTATCATTGAACTAGATTCAACACCTGGACAGGGAACCGATATCCAGATCAAACTGCCACTGACCCTGGCCATTATACCCAGCCAAATTACTTCAGTGGGCAATGAGCGCTATGCCCTGCCTCAGGTAAACCTTAACGAGCTGCTCAGGATTCCTGCAGGCCAGGTTAAAGATAAAATTGAAAAAGTCGGAGATGCCGCTGTTGTCCGCTTGAGGGGAGAACTGCTTCCCCTGCTGAACTTAGCTGACATGCTCGGTATTGAAAGAACGTATACGGACCCGGCTGATAATACTGAAAAAGTAGACCGGCGAAAAAATATTGCAGACCGCAGGTCTAAAACCCACCTTACAGCCGAAGAGGCAGCAGAACAAACCGAAGAAAAAGAAATGGTGGAACGCGGAGAAGACCGCCGCTACCATGCGACATCTGCAATGAACATTGCCGTGGTATCTGCCGGTGCATTCAAATATGGCCTTGTGGTTGACCAGCTTCACGATTCAGAAGAAATCGTAGTTAAACCGGTTGGCCGCCATTTGAAAAAATGCACAGCTTACGCCGGCGCCACCATCATGGGTGACGGTAAAGTGGCCCTGATCCTTGATATTTCAAACCTTGCACAGATGGCAGAGCTTTCTACTGTTGCAGAAGCCGGTCAAACTGCTAAGGCCGCCGAAGAAGAGGCTGCGGCAAATGCGGACAAGGTTGCCCTGCTTACCTTCAAAAACGGTGAAGTTGAACATTTTGCAGCTCCATTGAGCATTGTAGAACGTATCGAACGGATCCAGACTTCAGATATCGAGCAAATCGGCGACCGCAAAGTTGTCCAGTACCGTGGCGGTTCATTACCCTTATACGAATTATCCCAGGTCGCAGAGGTAGAGGCGCTGCCTGAAAAAGAGCAACAGGAAGTTATTGTATTCAAGGTAAAAGATAAAGAACTGGGTCTCATGGTTACCCCACCGGTGGATGCCTTAGAAGTCGTTTTGGAAATCGATACCAGTACACTGAAACAGCCTGCCGTAAGCGGATCTATGATCATCAATGATCATACCACCCTGCTGGTGGATATTTTTGAGTTGGTAAAAATATTGAATCCGGAATGGTTTAAGGAAGAGGCCCAAGCTGCCGCATCAATGGCTGAAGACGGAGAAAAAATATTGTTGTTTGCAGAAGATTCCGCCTTTTTCCGGAATCAGGTCAAAAGCTTCATGGAAGAAGACGGGTTTAAGGTAATTGAAGCTGAAGACGGTTTGATTGCCTGGGAACTGCTCAAAGAGCGTGTAGATGAAATCGACCTGGTTGTCACTGACCTTGAAATGCCCAACATGGATGGGTTTGAGTTGACCCAACGGATTAAAAATGATCCTCAATACTCCCACTTGAGTGTCATTGCCCTGACCTCCCTTGCCAGCGAGGCACACATTGAAAAGGGACGATCTGTTGGGATTGATGAATATGAGATCAAACTCGACAGGGAAAAACTCATGTCAATTATCAGAAAATACGTGCACCTTTAATGCCCCTAAGACCCATTGGTTAAGGAGACGAAAATGAACGACACCAACGTAGAAACCACATCCTCGGATCTTGAGTTTTCCACCTTTTACGTAGGAGGGGCTCTGTGCGGGATAAACATTCTCAATATCCAGGAGATTAATAAACATTTTGAAATTACTAAAGTTCCCCAGGCTTCAGATTATATAAAAGGAATTTTAAACTTGAGGGGCCGGATTGTCACCATTATAGATTTGGGGAAAAAGCTGGGATTGGACCCGGTGACTGAAGACAAGGATAACAGGAACATCATTGTCAATTCTGAAGACGAGCACATTGGACTGCTGGTTGACGCCATTTCTGATGTGGTTCTGACCCAACAGGAAAATATCGAGCCTGCACCATCCAATATAGGCGGGGTCAAAGGAAAATTTTTCCAAGGGGTACTTAAAACAGAAGACCAACTGATTGGAATTCTTGATATTGATGAGGTACTCAAAGAATAATGGACCCCATTAAAGCAGTAGTGGTTGATGATACCATTGTTTACAGAAAAATCGTAGGAGATGTTCTCAAAGAGATTCCCGGCATAGAGGTTGTGGGAACGGCGAACAACGGTAAAATCGCACTGTCAAAAATTAAAACCCTTAAACCGGACCTTATCACCCTGGATATTGAAATGCCGGAGGTTAACGGCATTGAAGTCCTCCAGGAACTGAAAACGATGGAGAAACCACCATTAGTGGTTATGCTCTCCACGCTGACCCAACAGGGTAGTGAGATGACCATACGGGCACTGGAACTTGGTGCGTTTGATTTTGTTCCAAAACCCGAAGATGGTAAAATGGCAGACAATATGATCAAGGTCAAAGCCGCTCTTGATCCCATTGTACAGCTTATAAAGCGTCGTAAAAGTGGGTTATCGGCCTACAGGACCAGGACAACAAAAAAGACACCCCAGTCCCCTAAACCTGCGGCTAAGAAGCCTGTTCGGCCCAAGGTCAGTTTGCCCAAGACTCCGGTGATCCGATCTAAATCTGAAATCATCGGTATCGGGATTTCTACGGGAGGGCCCAATGCATTAACCAAAATGATTCCCATGCTGCCGGCGAATTTTAAGGCTCCTGTACTCATTGTACAGCATATGCCGCCTATGTTTACTGCATCGTTGGCCAACAGCTTGAACAATAAGGCAGCACTTGACGTCAAAGAAGCTGAAGATGGCGACGTAATAGAACCGGGAAAGGTGTTGATTGCCCCTGGCGGAAAACAGATGAAAATCGTTGCAGGTGCTGACGGACTGACCCGAAAAATAAAAATTACCGATGATCCTCCGGAAAACTCCTGCAAGCCTTCGGTGGATTATTTGTTCCGTTCTATTGCCCAGCATTATGTGGGACGATCTACCGGTGTGATCATGACCGGTATGGGTTCAGACGGATCTAAAGGGCTTGCCCAAATGAAAAAAAATGGCAGTGTTGTGATCGCCCAAGATGAAGAAAGCTGTACCGTTTTCGGCATGCCCAAAGAGCCTATCGAAACCGGTGTTGCAGATGTTATAGCCCCATTGGACAGGATAGCGGACGAAATCGTAAAAACCGTCATCCTCTAACAACAGACATAAAGCCATTACATTATTATGACCAAAATCACCGTAACTCCTGAAGAGTTTAAATTATTTGCCCAGTATATCCTGGAGATATCAGGGATTGCCCTTGATGTGGGGAAGGAATACCTGTTGGAAACCCGGCTCAATCCCCTGCTCGGCAAATACGGGTGCAACTCTTACTCGGAGTTATTGCGAAAATCCAAGTTGGATTTCAAAAAAGAAATAGAAAACCAGATCATTGATGCCATCTCCACCAATGAGACCTATTTCTTCAGGGATAAATCCCCGTTTCAACTGCTCCAACACAAGATTTTTCCGGATCTCATTGATAAACGGTCATCTCGAGGTATAGGCAAACCCACCATACGGCTGTGGAGCGCTGCCAACTCAACAGGGCAGGAAATCTACAGTATTGCCATGACCCTGTTAGAAATGGGTGTCACACCAAAAGATTACAATATTCGACTGTTCGGCACTGACATTTCCGACGCTGCCATTGCCCAGGCAAGCTATGGTGCCTACAATAAGTTTGAAGTGGCAAGGGGCTTAGATCCTTCCCGGTTAAGCAAATACTTTGACCCTCACGGCGATAAATACAAAATCAAGGATGAATTAAGGGTTATGGCCCAGTTTAAAAAAATGAACCTGATGAAACCTTTTGTGGGAATCGGAAAGTTCGATATCGTCCTGTGCCGGAACGTCATGATTTATTTCACCAATGAAGATCGCCGGAAAATTTATGCAAATATTGCCAAAGTACTTGAACCTGACGGATATCTGCTGATCGGATCGACAGAATCCCTTGTTAATGACACAGATCTTTTTGCGTCAAATAAGTATTTAAACTCGGTTTTTTACCAATTTAAGACCTGATGAGACGTTTTTTATGAGCAGCATTAATGCAAAAGAATTTATTGATGAATTGGTATTCTGCCTCAAAGAAGAGGATGTGGTAAAGGCCAAAGCGCTTCTCCAGTTTGCATCAGACTCCAATGTTGATGTTGACGTGCAAAAAAAGGCCTTGCTGGAACTGGCCAAAGGGCCTGAAAAAGTTGTGTTTCCCCTTCTTGAGTTCCTCACCAAAATCGATATTGCTGATCAAGGCGTCCAGGAAGGACTTTATGACCTCATTCTTGATAAAGCATACGGAAACACTGATTTGGTAATCGAGTATATCGCAAATAATGAAAAGCCAACCCAAATTCAATTTATTAAAGCAGCGGGAGATCTTTTTTTAGAGGAAACAATACCTGCCTTAACCAATGTAATTCAAAACGAATCCGATCCTGAGATAGTTGCGCCTGCTGTAGACTCATTAAGTGCATTTCGTAAACCGGAAACCATTTCTGTTTTTGCCCCTTTGGCGGGCCATACAGACATGGGAGTCCGGCGCTCAGCCATCTTTGCCATAGGAGCCAACGGAACAACCGATGCTGTTGACATGTTACTCCAATTTTTAGGCGAGGATGAAAAAACAAATAAACTTGCTGTTGAATCTCTATCTGAGATGCAAGATATTTATGCACTTGAAAAAATGACCGGCCTGTTGGCTTCGCCTATTACCATTGTCAGAGATACGGCCATAGACCAACTCATGAAAATGGGGACCAAAGCCACACCATTGCTGACCCGGGCATTTAAAAACGCAGAAGCCGACTATTTGGTCCATCTGGTTACAACATTAGGGTACCTTAAGGACCCGGCAGCCATATCTGCAATAATGGATATTATAAATACACAACCCAAGGATGCTAATATCCGGCAGGCTGCTTACGAGGCCATGGAGCGGATTCCTTCACCCAAAACTGCCATCTGCCTTGCCCAAGGGCTGCAGGACCCGGTGGAGTCAGTTCGTATGAGTGCTGCACGCGCCATTGATAAAAACTTGTCCAAACCTTTGGTGGCCGGACTTAAAAACATTGTCCGGGAAGACTCTGAAGCAGCCATGACAACTGTTGCTGCCCTTATTGATACTGAAGCCACAAATATCTTTAACTTTCTTGTGGAAGAAGACTCGTTTAAGGCTCTTGCCAAAAAGCACGTTGTTGAAAATGCATCACCTGCAACCCGCAAAGCGTTTATAAAGAATATGTCCGGGATTGGTCAAAAGGATCTTGTCCAGGAAATCACCGACAGTGAACCTGCCAAAGAAGAAAGCCAGGAAGACAGCAAAGCAAAAATCATTGTTGTAGATGACTCAAAAATGATGCTCAGGCTGTATCAAAACAAACTCTCCGCATTGGGATTTGAACCCGAGGTATTTCACCGCCCTGAAGATGCGATTCCAAAAATACTTGCAGGGGATATCGACCTTGTGATCACCGACCTGAATATGCCTAATATCAGCGGTCTTGAACTGTCCCGTGAAGTCCGTAAGAAATTCACCCGCCAGGATTTACCGATTCTGATGATTACAACCCAGAGTGATTTTGTCGAGCAAAAGGACGGAGATATTGATGTAAATGATTCCATGCTCAAAAAATCGGGTATCAACAAAGTATTGCATAAACCCTTTACAGACGAAGACTTTAAGGACTCCGTATTTAAATTCTTGACCCCCTGATGATTTCTTCCGGAAAAAAATGGATTGGGGTAATTGTTTTCACCGGCCTTTTAGCCGGCCTGATGGTTGGGGCTTTCTCCGGTCTTATTTATGATCTTCCCGAAATCAACCATTTAAAACAGTTCAAACCGTCTGCCGTCTCAACCGTATACTCTTCCGATAACAAGGTGATCTCCAGATTTTACCTGGAAAAACGATTTCCTATTGATATTGATGCCATCCCCAAAAACCTTGTCAATGCCTTGATTGTTACCGAGGATCGCAACTTTTATTCCCATTCAGGGGTCAACCTTAAAGCCATTGCCAGGGCTATCATACACGACATTAAAGCAGGCGGTTTTAAGCAGGGAGCATCAACTCTTACCCAACAGCTTGCAAAAACCTTATTTCTTTCTCCTGAAAAATCCATTGTCAGAAAAATCCGGGAAGCGCTTTTGTCGATTCAGATTGAGCGGCGATACACAAAGGATGAAATTCTCGAACTCTATTTGAATCTCATCTACCTGGGTTCAGGTGCCTATGGGGTAGAAGCCGCCGCCCGAACTTATTTTGACACCTCTGCAAGCGGTCTGACACTGGGACAAGCGGCCCTTATCGCTGGGTTGCCCAAAGCCCCAAGTATATATTCACCACTGAGAAATCCTGAACTGGCAAAAAAGCGGCGGGCCATAGTCTTAAGGCAGATGCGCGACTTTGGATATATCACACCTAAAGAGCATGACAAGGCCAATGCAGAACCGGTTGTCGTTGAATCAAAGGGGGTCTACCAGGCACCGGCACCTTTCTTTGCAGCTTACCTTAAAGATAAGCTTGAACAACAGCAGGGGCTTGCATACGGTGACGGTTTGTCCATCCATACCACCCTTAACATGAAGCGTCAAAAAATAGCAGAGCGAGCACTTATACATCAACTCGACGCCCTAAAACAACGTATGGAAAAAAATAAAGTTCCAACCCCTGCCCCCCAGGCAGCCCTTATTGCTTTAGATGTCCATACCGGCGCGATAAGAAGCATGGTAGGCGGAAGGGATTATCAAGAAAGCAAATTCAACCGGGCCGTACAAGCCATGCGCCAGCCCGGCTCAGCGTTTAAACCTATCGTGTATGCCGCAGCCATTGAGCAAGGCTTTGAGCAGAACGCCACATTGATGGATGCA
>JAKSAU010000721.1 GCA_022361535.1 Desulfobacterales bacterium | reverse complement strand
TTGGCCTGCAAAACAACTAGCCAAGGCCCCAATACCATTTATCCCTGACCCTTTAAAGAAAGGGTTCTTGATTGCATCTGGCGTTTTAATACTTGTAATGGGTATTGGCTTATTTATCAGGTCAAAAAAAATCTGGTACGTGTTCATCACATATTTGGTCGCAAGCCCAACTTATCTAATTCTAGGAATGGCACTGGGCTATTTCAAAGAACCTGGCCCCAAAATTTTCGTAATACCTCTTATGGTGTTGTTTTCAGCTTTAATATCCGGTGGGCTATACGCAGTAACGAAGCCTGCGTTTAAATAGGTTTCCTAGCAAATTAATAAGTCGGAACGCACGACATGCGCACCCGCTGAACCCAACCGTTAGAAGCCCAAGATAGTTATGAGCATTGAGCAAGAAATTATTAGTTGGGATGGAAAGTCGTCAAGTGATTTAGGTGCTATTTACAGTCGCTACAAAGACAACAATGCTTTTGTACCACAAATTGTTGAACTCTCTAAACAGGAAGCATTACAAAAAGGAGCTACTTGGCTACTAAAGCACTACCTTGAAAATGGTGGAGTAATCGATGCCCATCAGGTATCTAAGATGTATAAATTGTTGCCAAAGCTCAATCACTGGGAAACGAAACTCCATATGCTTCAGTGCATCCCATATATGCGGATTGCTAAAGCTGAAAAAATGGATGTAGAAACATTTTTACGGAAATGCCTGGCAGATAGCAACAAATTTGTACGGGCATGGGCTTACAATGGGTTTTACGAAATATCCTCTCAGTATCCAGAATACAAAAATGAGACGATGCATTTTTTTGAAATGGCAATGAGAGATGAAGCTCCATCGGTAAAAGCAAGAATTCGAAATCTTTTAAAAAAGGGTTTCTAACAAGGCAAATGCACACGGACAGTCAAAAGTGTCACTTATTTTGCATACGCAAAAACAGCGCCCCTTTTGCCTGCCGGTTATTGGTAAGGAATTAATAATGTGGACCACCATGCTGTCTTTGCTGAGGTCAAATATCTAAGTTCATGGTAAATCCTTCGTGAAAACAAAAAACTTGCAGGGAGGTCGCTAAAACCCGGCGAAGTATAAACTTACATGAAAAGTGCCGAGTAGAGCTTGGGCGCCATCAGATGACCACCCCATATTGGGTGCCAATTTTCTGCGCTTCTAACGTTGA
>JAKSAU010001105.1 GCA_022361535.1 Desulfobacterales bacterium | reverse complement strand
TCCACGAAATACGGAACAAACAATGCGGTCGTTACGCGAAATGGTTTGGCCAATCAAAGAAGACGCAGTTTCGACCAACGGCCCCGAGTTGTACACCGGTGCATTGGATGACGACGATAACCTTGGAGGATGCAGATCTCAGGCCTCGGCTGATGGCATTTCTGTCGTCCGAAGGCATTGACTCACGTCAGATGATTTTTCCTGTCCACGATGCCGCCCATTTCCAGGAAGAATTCGGACAATCATCATTTCCGGTCGCGACCGACATTTCATATCGATCGCTTCATCTTCCGTCCGGAACCGGATTACAAGACCATGAAATTGATCATATCGCAGAAACGACATTGGACTGGCTTGAAAAAAATGGGTGACGGACCGCACCCCAAGACTGCCATTATCCTAGTCGGTGGGTTCGGCACGCGCCTCAAATCTACGGTCCCTCACGTTCCGAAACCGCTCGCACCTATTGGCGGCAAACCATTTCTTGAGCATCAGTTGCTGTGGCTCGCGAATGAAGGGATCGAACACGTAATTTTGGCCGCCCACTATCGGGCCGAACAAGTTCTGGCATTTGCGAACGCCGACGCACACCCCGTCGCCATCGATGTGGTCGTCGAAGACAGTCCACTGGGTACCGGGGGCGCGATCCTGAACGCCATGAAGGAGGCGCGCGTCGACGACTTCATATGGGTTATGAACGGTGACACATATATATCGCTGAAGCTCGCCGATATGTGGGATCATTTTATACCGCGCAACGAAGACGCAATGGTCGCCGTCGCTCAAAGTATCGACACAGATCGATACGGCAATGTCGAAGTCGACAACGGTCGTATAACCGCGTTCAAATCCGATAGTGCGCACTCAAGTTCCAACCGGGTCAATGCCGGCGTTTACATTATGAGCCCGAAATTCTTTCAAAATGCCCCCGGCACCGCATTTTCCCTTGAGCATGATTTTTTCCCTGAACAAGCGAGCCATGGTCATCTCTACGCATTTGATATCGGTGACAGCGCGGCATTTCAGGATTTCGGTACGCCGGAGTCATATCATCAATTAAGTACGAGAATGCGCTAATGGACACCGCCTCGCCAGACGATCTTCAAGTCCATCAGTCTTCAAGCCTTCGAGAGGCCATGAGCGCCATTCAACGCTCCGGACGCGGCATTGTTGCCATTCATGACGATCATTTCCACATT
>JAKSAU010000443.1 GCA_022361535.1 Desulfobacterales bacterium | reverse complement strand
TTCATGATACCATGCCTATTTTAAAGGAGGTTTGTGATAGAACGTTTCAAGACAACATTAGTTCAGCCTGCATTAAATAGATCGGTTTTATATTATTCAACCTTTAATACTAGGAACTTATTGTTTCTCCATTACAGCACCTACACAAAATTTACAACTATTGTCGTATATCGCAATGAAAAAATTGAGCAACAAAAAGAGATTAGACAGTTTTACTTTGCAACCGTTTGATTTTTAAACCAATCATAGGTGGCCTTGATGCCTTTTTCCAAAGGAATGGATGCAGTCCAACCAAGCGATCTAAGTCGTGAAACATCTAAAAGTTTACGGTGAGTTCCATCGGGTTTAGCTGCATCAAAAACCAGGTCACCTTTATAGCCCACCTGATCTTTTATTTTCAGTGCAAGGTCTTTTATAGTGCAGTCAACTCCTGTGCCAACATTGACAAAGCAGGGATTAGGGTAGTCTATAAATTGTCTGTCGACCGTTTCATTGGGCAAGGACATCACAAAGGTACAGGCATCAGCCATATCATCCACATGAAGAAATTCTCTTTTTGGAGATCCTGTTCCCCAAATAGTAACTATCGGAGATTCTTCTCTTTTTGCTTTATGGAACTTCCTGATCAGGGCCGGCAAAACATGGGAAGTCTCCAAGTCAAAATTATCATTGGGACCATACAGGTTTGTAGGCATGACTGCCATAAACCGTGTGTCATATTGACGGTTATAAGACTCGCACATTTTTATCCCGGCAATCTTTGCAATGGCATAGGGTTCATTGGTTGATTCAAGAACTCCCGTAAGTAAATGCTCCTCTTTCATAGGCTGAGGTGACATCTTTGGATAAATGCAAGAAGAGCCTAAAAACAAAAGTCGCTTGGTCCTAAAGGCCCATGCCGAATGGATGATGTTCGTTTGGATGGCCAGATTATCACGAATAAACTGTCCCGGATAAGTATTGTTCGCATGAATTCCACCAACCCGGGCTGCAGCCAGAAAAACATATGACGGTTTTTCGTCTTTAAATAAATGTTCGACAGCAGCCTGGTTTGTCAGATCAATTCTCAGATGACGGACTATCTCCTTTTGTTCGGCAAGAATAGAAGAATGATACGTGCCAATAAGGTTGGTAAAGCCCTTCTGGGTAAGATTCCTTATGATTGCTGAACCAACCATGCCCGAGGCTCCAGCCACCAAAATTTTATCTGATTTATTCATTCTGGTTAAACACCTGGAAACCGGCTCTTTTGCAGAGCTCGTCTCTTTTGGCCTCTTCAAGATCTGACAGGGTCATTTCTTTAACCAACTCTTCAAAGCTGATTTTTGGCTCCCACCCTAAGTTCTTTTTGGCTTTAGATGGATCTCCCAAAAGGGTATCAACCTCTGTTGGACGAAAATAGCGGGGATCTACAGCCACGATGACCTTACCATTGGCAGGGTTAACACCTTTTTCATCAACACCTTCTCCCTGCCATTCAACCGCCATACCGAGCTCTTTTGCAGATAGTTCGACAAATTCTCTGACTGAATGCTGCTCTCCTGTTGCAATCACATAATCTTCAGGTTTATCCTGCTGAAGCATGAGCCACTGCATCTCCACATAGTCTTTAGCATGTCCCCAGTCTCTTAACGCGTTCAGATTACCCAAATAAAGGCAATCCTGCATACCAAGGTGAATTCTGCACAAGGCACGGGTTATTTTGCGGGTGACAAAAGTTTCTCCCCGAATAGGAGATTCATGATTGAAGAGGATGCCGTTGCATCCGTATATACCATACGCTTCCCTATAATTTACTGTAATCCAATATGCATAGAGTTTTGCACAGGCATAAGGAGAACGTGGATAAAACGGTGTTTTCTCTGTTTGCGGTACCTCCTGGGCTTTCCCGTAAAGCTCGGATGTAGATGCCTGGTAAAACTTTGTTTTATTTTCCAAGCCCAAAAGGCGGATACCTTCAAGAATGCGCATGGTGCCCAATGCATCTGTATCTGCTGTATACTCAGCAGATTCAAAAGAAACTTGAACATGGCTCTGGGCAGCCAGATTGTAGACTTCATCCGGTTGTACCTGCTGCAGGATTCGAATCAGATTAGTCGCATCGGTTAAGTCACCGTAGTGAAGTATCAAATTGCGATTTTCCTGGTGTGGATCCTGGTAAAGATGATCAATGCGATCGGTATTGAACAAAGACGCCCTTCTTTTTATGCCATGGACTTCATAACCTTTATCAAGAAGGAATTGCGCAAGATATGCGCCATCCTGGCCAGTTATACCAGTTATAAGTGCTTTTTTCATTTTTGATCTTCCAATTTCAATGTCTGTATCTTTCTTTTAGCACACACCAATATGGTTGGTATTCACTGTTTTATCAATCATGCCTCAAAAAAGTAAAGAACAGACTTCAGGTGAAACTAATCTGTTCTTGTTTGGTCGCAATGCCTGCTACCAATTCAAGAAGTTCCGGTAGATAAACATCCGTGAATAAAGGAGGGAATGTGGACATCAATATCAGCATTTCCGACATGGTCCGGTCAGTCGAAAACTCGTTGTTTTTTATTCACTGACACTCCATGTAATTTTTACCTGGGTGCCCTCGGCTGGCCAGGAATGAATTTCCAACTCCCAGCCAAACCGCTTACAAAGTCTGGATACGATACTTAAACCTAAACCGAACCCCTGGCTAGTGTCTCCTTTGATATGAGACTCAGTCACAGAGGTTAACCTGTCCGGCTCAATGCCCATACCCGTATCTGTTATGGAAAGAAAATCCTGCTCACAGACAATCGTCACAGACCCTTTTGCAGTAAACTGGAACGCATTTCGAACCAGATTGGCCACAGTGATATATAGGACTTCCTCCCTGATAAGGAGTGCGGGATTTGCACGGACATCCACATTAACAGCAACCTCTTTGTTCTCAAGCAGATATTGAGTATTCTTGACTGCTTTTTCTACCACGCCCTTTAGCTGACAGCTTTCACTGGCATCGTTTTCCTCCCTGGCCAGCCAAAGAAATGTCTCTATAGTGGTTTCCATATCTTTTACTGATCTTGCAATACGGTTTAACGGTTTTTTAAGTAAAGGATTCGCCTCTATTTCCGGTTGGGTTTCCATAATTTCAACCGCCCCTTTAACAATGGTGAGAGGCGTTCTCAGCTCATGACTGGCATCACGAGTGAATTGTTTTTCCCTGCGTATAAATTCCCTGATCCGGTTCATGGCCGATTCAATAGAAGCGGTCAGCACGCCGATCTCTCCTTCACTTCGGTCCTCCACCCATTGTTCAGGAATATT
>JAKSAU010001183.1 GCA_022361535.1 Desulfobacterales bacterium | reverse complement strand
CTGTTTTCAAAGTGATCGTTTGATTGAATTTGGCAGGCAGGCAAAAGCAAACGTGATGACAAAAAAACAAGCTTATACCCTGGCGTCGGATTTGGGTGTCCATTTGTCTGAACACGGAGGGACCGGACAGGGTATCATCGGTGCCCTGGCCGGTGCTGGATTGCGTTTGAGCGGAAATGACGGCAGATACCGCGGGTGGTACTGTTTGGGTAAGCCCGGTGAAGTTTTTCGGGCGGGTGATCTTTGCGGGCAATCTTTTATTGATGTCGTTGTTACCCCTGATGGAGACGTAATCGATCCGGATACCCGGATAACCATCGGCAGCGAAAAAACAAAGACTGTGCGGCTGGGCAGCAGACAAGTTGTCGTGGTGACACAAGATCCGGACCAAACAGGAAAGACAGCCTTTAGAACAATTACAAAAAAAGAGGCCAGGGCATATTAACAAGCCTCCTCTTCCCATTTATATAGATAGGACCCTCCATACTTTAGTGGGTTTTATTTGCATCATTAAATAATGCAATCCTTTTATTGGATTTTTAAGTTGCATCCGGCAGGATGGATAAGATATCCTTGCCCCATTTTAGAACCGAGGAGCACTAAATAAAATGGGAAAGAATAAACAGACCATTTTGGTCATGGGCGGATGCAGAAGCGGCAAAAGCCGGTATGCTCTGGAAACCGCTAATAACATGGCCTCAGACCAGAAAATATACTTGGCTACATCTGTTCCTGCGGATGATGAAATGGAAGAACGTGTCATCCGTCACCAGGCTGAACGGGGCCCGGATTGGGAAACCATTGAAGAGCCCGTCAAAATTCATGACGCCATTACCGAGGCATGCAGCCGGGCAAAAGTGATCTTGGTGGACTGCCTGACCCTGTGGACCTCTAATTTATTGTTCCAAGACATGGATGAAGCCGGCATCATGAAGGCTGTTGATTTGCTTATTGAGGCCCTGGATGATGCCACCTGCCCGGTTTTGCTTGTATCTAACGAAGTGGGGTATGGTATTGTTCCGGAAAACAGCATTGCCCGCAAATTTCGAGACATGGCTGGTTTGGTCAATCAGCGGATAGCAGGTGCTGCAGACCAGGTGATTCTCACTGTGGCCGGGATTGATGTGATGATCAAACCTAAAACAGGGCAAGGCCAGGGCTTGTCTACCGGGGGTATTTGATGAAATACCGGCATTTGTTCGGCCCTGTAGCCTCCCGTCGGCTTGGGATTTCCTTAGGTGTGGATTTGGTTGTTCATAAAGTCTGCAGCCTGGACTGTGTTTACTGCGAATGCGGACAGACCACAGACCTTACATCAGTGCGAAAAGAGTGGGTATCTTTTGACAGGGTGAAAGACGAATTGGACCATTACTGGGCCAATAATGATGATCCGGATTATATTACCTTCTCAGGGTCGGGTGAACCCTGCCTCAATATTAACCTTGGCCGGGTCATTTCCTATATCAAAGAAAAGAAGCCAGGCATCCAGGTAGCAGTATTGACAAATGCCACCCTGCTTTCAGATCCAGGGGTAAGAGAAGAATTGGCCCTGGCAGATCTGGTGGTACCTTCCTTGGACGCCGCAACAGAAAACGCTTTCAGGAAAATTAACCGACCCTGTAAGGCAATAGACCTAAACTCTCTTGTACAGGGTATCCAGGAGTTTACCAGGCAATTCAATGGCCGGGTTCACCTGGAAGTTTTTATCCTGGAAGGGGTTAATGATACGGACGAGGAATTGGGGCTTTTCAAACAGGCCATATCAAAGATCGGTCCTGACCTGGTTCAACTGAATTCCCTTGATCGGCCCGGCACTTGCGATTTTGTCAGACCTGCAACCCTTGAAAACTTGGAGCGAATTAAAACGTTCCTGGGGCCGGAACATGTAGAGATCATCGCCAGGGTGCCGTCCTCGAACAAGGGTGGGACAGGGCGTTCAGCAAACAAAAGCCTGGAGCAACTTGAAACCGCTGTGCTTGAAACCGTTCATCGTCGTCCGTCGACTTGTGAGGATCTGTCATCCATGCTTGGTGCTGAAAAGACCCGGGTTCAATCCGTGTTGGACCGCCTGGTGGCAACAGGGCAGGTAGAGTATAGTGAGCAGAAACGCGGGATTTTTTACCAGACGTGCAAAAGCGGGTCTGAAACTTAAACAAGCCTGGGAATTTTATTCCATGACCAATATAGAAAACAAGGGATTCTTTTCAGATTTAAGGGCCTGCCTGGCATTTATTACTATTTTACCGGCAGGCAAAGCGCCAGCCTATTCCCCCATGGGTATGATCCGGTTTTTCCCCGTGGTGGGGTTAATTATCGGTCTTCTTTTGGTTGCAACAGATTGGATCAGTTCACTTTTTTGGCAAACACCCGTGGTGGCGGTGTTGGATGTAATTTTCCTTGTTATGGTGACAGGTGCTTTTCACCTTGATGGTCTTGGAGATACGGCAGACGGGATGTTCAGCCACCGTGGCCGTGAACGGGCCCTTGAAATCATGAAGGATTCCAGAACCGGTATGATGGGCCTTGTGGCCGTCATCCTAGGGCTTGCGGTGAAGCTGGCCGGTATCTGGTCGGTAAAAGCCACAGGATCAACATTTCAGACCATGGGTATTCTTTTGCTTGTACCTGCTTATGCACGGGCATCCATGGTTTTTGGTATCAAATACCTTGATTACGGCAGAAAGGGACCGGGAACGGGAAAAGATCTGTTCAACAGGCAGCTAGCGGGTAAAGATTTTTTATATTGCCTGATTCCCCTGTTCTTCTCCCTGTTTTTAGGGTATAAGGGCCTGGTTTTGAACCTGGGTTTTTGCCTGGGATGTGTTGTGATTTTAAGTTTTTATAAAAAGCAGATGAACTGTATAACCGGTGATATGCTGGGGGCCATGACAGAAGTTATGGAAGCCTGGCTTTTCCTTGTGGCAGGTATGTCATTGGTTTGATGATATAAAGGTTTTCAAAAAATGATTCAGGGACACGGGGGAAACAAGCAGAAACTGGCAGACCGGCTGGGGTGCCCGGTAGAAAATATTACTGATATGAGTTCCAATCTTAATCCCTTAGGCCCCCCGGAACGTATACATGCCCTGATCCGGGAAAAAATTAGCGCGATCCATGCCCTGCCGGAACCTGATGCCAAAGGCATGGCCCAAGGCTTTGCCAGGTATCACGATATTGATCCCAAAGCAGTTATTCCGGGAAATGGTACAACGTTTTTTATATATACTTTGCCTTTGGCTCTCAAAGCAAAACAGGTGTTGATCCTGGGGCCGACTTATTCTGATTATAAAGATGCCTGTGCCATGCACGGCATTGCCTGCTCCCATTTTATTACCGGTCCTGAAACCGGGTTTGAACCGGATATGGATGCATTCTCGGCCCAATTAGGACATGCGGATCTGGTGTTTATCTGCAACCCCAACAACCCCACCGGCAGCCTGATTCAGAAGCAAGACTTAGAACAGCTGATCAAAAAACACCCGAATACCTCTTTTGTGGTGGATGAGTCCTATCTGCCGTTTGTGGATGAAGCTGAACGCCTTTCGTTTGTCTCAGATACTGACCATCCCAACCTGGTGGTGTTGTCATCCATGTCAAAAATTTTCAGGATCCCGGGGCTTCGCACCGGATTTTTAAGTGGTGCACAGCCGTTAATCGATAAGGTTATGGCCCATTACCAGCCATGGAGCGTCAATGCCCTTGCCCAGGAAGTGATCCGGGACATTTTTGACCATCCCAATGAAATTCTCCCATTTCACCAAAAGACCCGGGAATACATAAAAAATGAAAAGCAGGTGTTTATCCAGGCACTGGAAGGTCTTGACGGTATCCGGCTTTTTGATGCCCCTACTTATTTCATTTTAGCAGAATTGGACAAACTGACAGCCCCGCAATTTTGTTCCCGGGTTGGAGAGGACTGCCTGCTGATCCGGGATTGCTCCAACTTTAAAGGACTTTCCGACCGGTTTGTCCGGTTTTCTTTAAAAACCCGTGATATTAATCTGAACTTGGCACAAAGCATTAAAAATGCTCTAGCCGGTTGTTAGGGAGGGTAAGACTGCAAATGGATGCTGTCGTGTTTGGGATTTCCTGGCCTGTAATTGCTGCTGCGTTTATCTTGGATGCATTGGCCGGTGACCCCAGGTGGCTGCCCCATCCCATAATCTGGATGGGAAAAGGCATCTCCTATTTTGAACCACGCTTTAGGGGGCTGATTCGGCCACCACTTTTATCCGGTCTTGTCTTTGCTCTTTTTTTAATTACCCTTGCAGGCGGGCTGTCTTGGCTGGCTATTTTTTTGGCGTTTAAACTTCACACTATGGTTGGAACAGTGCTCCAGGTTGTTTTGCTATTCTATTGTTTCTCTGCCAAAAGCTTGTCCCAGGCAGCCATGGACGTTGCCATACCGCTTATCAAAGGAGATCTTGCCATAGCCAGGATAAAGGTGGGATACATTGTCGGAAGGGAAACCCATAATCTGGATGAAGCAGGTATTACAAGGGCAGCTTGTGAAACCGTGGCTGAAAATTTTGTGGATGGGTTTTTATCCCCTTTGTTTTTTGCCCTTTTGTTTGGTGTTCCCGGGGCGATGACCTATAAAATGATCAATACCCTGGATTCAATGGTAGGGTATAAAAACGATACATATCTTTTTTTTGGCAGGGCTTCTGCCCGTATCGATGATCTTGCCAATTATATTCCGGCCCGGTTGTCAGTGGCTGTGATATCATTAGCCGCCGCACTCTTGTCCCTTTCACGGGGAAAACAAAGCTTCAAAACGGCATTATCCCAGGGCCGGAACCATAAAAGCCCTAATGCAGGTTTTCCTGAGGCCGCTTTTGCAGGAGCGCTTGCGGTCCGGTTCGGCGGTCCCAACTTTTACCATGGGCAGCTTGTGGAAAAACCGTATATCGGTTCTGGGTTTAAGGATCCAAAACCATCACATATCAGGCAATCCTGTGAGTTGATGATGATGTCTGCCCTGGTTGCAGTCTGCCTTTCCTGCCTGTTTTTGTGGGGAATCCAATAATGAAGCCAAGACGTTTCAGACTGGGAACCACATCTTTCATCTATCCGGATTTTATTATTCCCAATGTTAAAAAAATTGGCCGTTTTTTTGATGAAATCGAATTGCTTGTTTTTGAAAGCCAGCCAGATGAGGTTGTGCCGTCAAAAGCAGATGTTGCAGAGCTCAAAACCCTGGGAGAAGATCTTGATCTGACCTATAATATCCATTTACCCGTGGATGTCAGCCTGACCCATGAATCTGAAGGCGAGCGTCGAAAGGCCGCTGATACACTCTTGAAGGTGATTGACCGCTTTGCTCCTTTGGCACCAACCACCCATACCCTTCACCTGGACATGGATAAATCTTTGTCAGGCAAGGAAGAGATAAAAGCCTGGGAAGATAGAGCAACCCACGGGCTTGATCTTGTGGCGCCGGATCTTGAAGACCCAAGCCGGATCAGCGTGGAAACCCTTTGGTACCCGCCCAAGCACTTTGCGCAGATTGTCAATGCGTTTGGCCTGTCGGTATGCGCAGATATCGGTCATCATGTCAAATACGGATATGATATTAATGAGACCTTTGACCTGTTTGACAGCAAGGTTTCTTTGATTCACCTTCATGGCGTGGATACGGCGCTTGATCCGCCAAAGGATCATATAGGTCTTGACCGGATGCCTTCTGATATTTTTGATGCTGTATCACAGGTATTGAAAAATTATACCGGTACAGTATCCCTTGAAGTGTTCAATCTTTCCAACCTGGAATCCTCTCTTTCAGCTCTTGGAAAGGTTTTTACCAACATACCTAAAATGTCCTGATAGTATTTCTATTCCTGACCTAAAGAGTATTTGATTGTCTTGGAATACCCTGCCAGGTATTGAGCCACTCGTTCATGTGGCTGTCACTGATGCCAACCCCTCCAAGCCAGGCTGTTGATTTTAAAAAACCTTCGATTAAGCCAAATGATCCTTTAAATGTAGTGCCATCTATGATCTGGCTTGGTTTTGGATTTGAGCCGTCAGGATTTTTCGGATACTTATTAGCTGATATCTCAAGGACATGTTCTGTTGCCCTTAAAAAATTATCCAATAACTGTTCAGCGTTCGAGCGGTCTGCCATATTGTCTGCAGCGATTAAAAAATCGGTTTTTAAGAATCCTTCCAGCCGGTCGGTCATGTCGATGAACTTTTCAAGGTTTTTACCGGATTTGGCAGCAGCATTTAAAAAATCTTCGTCAACAGCTGGGTCCAGATCTTCCAGGGTTTCCATGAGATTGTCATACACAGTAAGCCCTTTGGCCGGGTTTTTAAGGGCTGTATCTGCTGCCTTTATCAGATTGGTAAAGTTCTCTTTTCCAAGGGTATGGGCATAGTCCACAAAATCGATACGCCTGTCCTCATCAAGTTTTCCAAGCACTGACATCAATTGTTGCAGGTTTTCAGGGCCTGCTTTTGCAGCAACATCAAGATATGTCTGCCTTTGAGACGCATCCATGGCTTCATAATCAGCCATCACTTGATCAATGTTGTCCCCTATTCCCATTAAAAGTTCAAACTGGTCATCATCAAAAATAGACCTGAGATGAACATATTCCGTTGCAGGGTCTTCATCTAATGTCCCGGCGATTGCAAGCTTTTCCTGGGCTATAAAAACTTCTCGCTCGGTTCCGGTAAGTTGAGATACCTCAGTTAGAAACTCGTTCATATCCTCAGACGATGTATGACCTAAGTTCGCAGAAGTATAAAGAAAAGAGCTTCTCTCAACCCCTTTAAGTTCCTGGGTCAGGGTGATCAACTCGGAAACTGCGTCAGGGTTTTTGGAGGCTGCATAAAGAAAATGACTTTTTGCTTTTCCTTCAAGATTGTCTGCGGTCTCGGCAATATCATATGCCTGCCGTGTGTCGGAAGCGGCAGCTGATACAAAACTTGTCAGGTCCGCAAGGGCAAGGTCCGATGAAAAAGCAAATACTTTTGAAAGTTCCTGGCCGCTAAGGTCTTCCGCTATGGTAAGAACATCATCAAGCAGGTTTTCAACCTTAAATGCAGTGGTTAAAAAATCTGACCGGAGAGATGAATCTTCCGACATACTGTCTACAACCAAGATTAATTGATTCAGGTCAGTACCTGCTTCGGCTGCAAGAGAAAGAAATACGCTTCTTTCATCACCATTTAAAGAAGAGGTGGCAGACATAACTGCGTCAAGCTTTTCTCTATTGCCCTGGGTTGCCAAAAGGAAATTTTCAGTATCCTCGCTTTCAAGGTTTTCTGTAAAGGCAAGAAAACTATGACGGGTTAAACCCTTGGTCTCTTGGGTTAAAGTAATGAGATTGGATAACCCCTTGCCGGCTTCTGTCGCCGTCTTCAAGAAAAGAGTAAGATCGGATGCAGGCAGGTTGTTAACCGTTTCAATCAGGCGACCTAACTCTTTTTCTGCGCCTTCTGCAGCCTCAAGAAATAAAGCTCTGTCTTCTTCATTTAGATCCATGGCTGTTTGGATCATGTCATCAGTCCACTGAGGAGACTGGGCAACCGCGGATAAAAAATTACCCAACTCATTGGCCTTGATACTTTCTATGGATCTTCCAAGGGTGTCTGCTGTTTCCAGAAAACTTGTCAGCTGTCCGGGTGACAGGTGTCCCGTTGCTTCAATCAGATTTGACAATCCCTCTTTTCCCGCTCTTACTGCGGTTTTAAGGTACAAGGTCCGGTCATCTGCTTCCAACCCCTCCACCTGGAGAACAAATTTTTCTATGTCATTTCCCGAGCTGGAAAGAGCAGCAAGGAAATTGGTTCGGTCACTTCCGGTCACTTCTCCTAATACATTGCCGATATTTTCCCATAAATTGTTTTCTTGGCCCAATAGCGCATATGCAGAGAACAATTGCTCAATTTCAGCATCTGTAAGAGGGGCATCTGCCAACGTGTCCAGTGATGCTTCTGTCGCTTGTGTGGTGATGTCCGTGACATAGGCCGGTGCTGTTTCACTGTTTGTTTTAGATGTGTTTTGGGCAGCAAAATTAGAAACGGCTTCAGACTCCATTGTATGATTAACGGTAAAAGAAGATACACTAGGGTTGAATTGGACAGAGAACGTCATGACATATCCTTTAAATGAATATTGAAATTGATAGTAAACTAATCGGCAGGAAACCAGATTGCTTGAGTCTGTATTATCTAAAATTTTTGCAATATATGAAAATTAACTGGTCAGTGCTATATCCAGGCGGTGGAGATCTTTTGCCCTTCCCATGGCAACGAGCCTGTCCCCGGCTTCCAGAATGGTTTTTGCCCCGGGGTTAAACACCATTTTGTTCTCTTTTTTCTGGACGGCTATGATGATCAGGTTCATTTTTTTTCGAATCCCTGAGTCCATAAGGGATACGCCGCAGAGTCCTGAGTCAGGGCGAACCTTGATTTCTTCAATCTGGATGTCTGTGGCGTGGTCTGAAAATGCCATTTCAAGAAATTTGATTACTGTGGGTCTGAGGATGGCGTGAGCCATTCTCCGGGCACCGATATCATAGGGAGAAATCACCTTGTCAGCTCCGGCAGCAGTTAAGGTTTTTTTGGCTGAATCCCGACCGGCCCGGGCCACTACAAAAATGCCCGGGTTGAGCTGCTTAGCCGTCAGGACCAAAAAAACATTTTCAGCATCAGTCCCGGTGACGGCAATAATGCCCTTGGCACGTTTTATACCGGCTTTGGTCAAAAGGTCTTCATCTGTTGCCTCACCAATAAGATATAGCACCCCGTCTTTGTTTAGTTTTGGCGAACAACTTTCTTCACGCTCAATAATCACAACATTGATGTACTTTTGAACCAGGTAGTGGGTAAGCAGTCTGCCAATTCTTCCATACCCGCAAATAATATAATGGTTCTCCAGCTTTTTGATTTGAATGTCCAATTTATGCCTCCCAAATACATGTCGTATACGGCCTTCAACTAAGAACTTGATCAAATCACTCATGAGAAAAAGGAAAAATCCGCCTCCCAGAAGGATCAGGCCGATGGTAAAAACCCTTCCTAATACACTGACCTGGTGGATTTCTCCGAAACCGACAGTGGCCAGTGTAATTATGGTCATATAGAGGGCGTCAATGAAGGACCACTTTTCAATGATCATGTAGCCTGCACATCCCAGGGCAATCAGGCCGAAGAAAAGCACCATGGATAGGATAAGCTGTCTTGAACGATCCATTTTGCACCTCTTCAGTTTTCTTGTTTGGAGGGGCTAAAACTATAAAGTCTTATGGATTCAGGATGTTACTTTTATCATACGCCCGATTTAAGCCAAATGCAAATAGTCGTTGAGCGCTATCAGGGACATCGCAATTAAAAATACTGGATCTGTTGTCCCGGAAACGGCTGCCGCTTTTTTCAACGGTTTTTCTAAAAATGATACAGATTTTTAATGCGTTACGCTTCGCTCAGAGTTTTGTTCTGAAAAAATCGCCTGATGCCTTTTTTCGGGCAACAGATCCTTAGTGCCTAGTTATAACGATTGCATGGCTCTTTTTCACCTGTTGCACTGAATCAAAGCGAAAACTCAATGGCAATTGCTATAAATTCGTTGATCGAGTTACCAATAAAATCAAAACCCAATGGGGGTATCAAAAGAAGATTCCAATATGATCCTTCTTTTATTTGAGTACTTAGGCTCGTTTGTTCTAAGAAGACGGCATCAGGCGGATTTTTGCAAAAAATTCGGCAGCCGCTTCTTAGAATAAACGGGCCGATATCTGTATATACGATTTTTCTGCAACCATTATACCTTCGCCATTTTTCTTTTACTTGACAAAGTATGGGTTGGGGGCTAGCCTGAACTATAATCTTTATCTGCCAAAGTCTACCAGGGAGGAGGCAGAATGAACACAACTCCCACACTTCAGTTAAAAGACGGTTCCAGGATTGTAATCCTGGGTGGTGGCCCTTCGGGGTCTTTTTTTGCTATCCACCTGCTTTCCAAAGCCCGGGCTTCAGGGCGCAAATTAAAGGTTACCATCATTGATAACAAAATGAAGCAAAAGCCTGAAGGTAAAGGCTTGGCTTCGATGAGGTGTAATTTTTGTGCAGGTGTTATATCCCCTTTGCTGCAAAAAGAGCTGGCTAAGGTATCAATTAAACTGCCGGGTTCTGTCTTATGCCAGACGTTTTCCCATATTTGGATCCATGGCCTTTGGAAAAACTTTCCTTTAAAGGTGCCTGCAGGCTCCCATTTGCTTTCTGTGTTCAGGGGGGGGCTGCCTGTCAACAAAGATAAAAACATCAAAGGTTTTGACGGGTTTATACTAGAAAAAGCGTTGAGTATGGGTGCAGAGCTTGTGACGGCAACAGCTGTTGATATTTCATACTCAAAAGAAAACAAACCTGTGGTGTCGCTGAATGCAGAATCATCTCTGCCATTTAATATTGAGGCCGATTTTCTATGCATGGCGGTTGGAATTAATGCAGGTAAAGCAGGTGCGATCTCACAACCCTTAAAAGCGTTTCAACGGCTTAATTCAAGTTATATTCCTGTCCGAACCCGGCCGGCATTGATCTTTGAACTTAAACCTGGATCACGGTATTTGAAAAAATATCTGGATCAGGAACTTTACATTATTGTTTCAGGGTCTAAAAAACTGGATATTGACCATGCAGCCCTAGTACCTAAAAGATCATACCTTACCGTAGCCCTTATGGGGAAAAGCATTGACCAGGCAAATTTTCCACATGATACAGATGCCATTATAAAGCAATTT